>CAMBDE010000001.1 GCA_945865295.1 Chitinophaga pinensis
TTCTTAGTAGATATCGGACATGAGCATATCGCATTAGCAGAAGCTAAGCGTTTAGGAATTCAAACTTTTGGAATGGTTGATACCAACTGTGATCCAAACAAAGTAGATTTTTCTATTCCTGCAAATGATGATGCTACAAAATCAATTGCAATCATCACTAACTATATCACTGCTGCCATCGCAGAAGGTTTGGCTGAGCGTCAAGCTTCTAAAGATGACGAAAGTGAAGTAGAAGAAGGAAATAACGAATTAGAAGTAAAGGCTAAGAGAATGGAAGCAGAAGCAAACGCAGAAGGCGGAAGAGCTAAGCGTGGTGCGGGTGCTGCTCCTTCAGCTCCAGGTGCTCCTAAGCGTCGTACAACTACTGGTTCTCGTGGTCCAGTAAGAAAATAATACATTATCCCAATTGGGTTATTGGTATCTGATGGGTACCAATGACCCAATTGTATTTTAATTTATGTATACCAAATTCAATAAAATGGATTTGTTATTATTAAGTTAACCAACGAAATAAAAATTCAATTTTCATTATTTTTAAAAAAAAATTTATGAGCGCAATAACTGCTGCAGATATTAATAAATTACGTCAAGCTACAGGTGCTGGTATGATGGACTGTAGAAAAGCTTTGACAGAAACAAACGGAGATTTTGAAGCTGCGATTGATTGGTTACGTAAGCAAGGTCAAAAAGTAGCTGCTAAACGTAGCGATCGTGAAGCAAAAGAAGGTGTGATCATTGCACAAACTTCTGCTGACAATAAAACAGGTTTTGTGGTATGTATTTCTTGTGAAACAGATTTCGTTTCTAAGAACGCCGAGTTCGTTGCATTCGCACAAACTATTGCTGATGCTGCGGTTGCAAACAATGTTAAAACAGTGGACGAATTAAATGCAGTGAGCATTAATGGTACAACTGTTGCCGATATGATCAATGATAAATTAGCATCTATCGGTGAAAAGATTGCTGCTAAATTAGAAAGAGTCGATGCGCCATTTGTGGCTTCTTATATTCACGGTTCTTACAGAATGGGTGTATTGGTAGGATTATCTACCGAAGCAGCTGAATTAGGTAGAGACTTAGCAATGCAAATTGCTGCAATGAATCCTGTAGCAGTAGATGCTGATTCAGTGCCTGCTGAAACTGTAACGCGTGAAAGAGCAATCATCATTGATACTATGAAAGAAGATCCTAAAATGGCAGGTAAGCCAGAAGAAATGATTGTAAAAATTGCCGAAGGTAAGATTGCAGCATTCTTTAAGGAACAAACTTTATTAGCTCAGTCTTTTGTTAAAGACGGTTCTAAAACAGTGGGTGACCATGTTAAGAGTGTTGGTGCAGATATCAAAGTAATCGAATTCAAGCGTGTAGCATTGGGATAAGCCTGGTGCAGATTCCTAGAAACTAGCCGTTTAAACGAATATCCAAAAGGGAGGTCAATGACCTCCCTTTTTCTTTTTAATCCTTATTCAAAATTTGTATCTTGCAAGTATAAATCTCAACGACTATGGAGCCAAAGTACAAACGCGTCTTGTTAAAATTATCGGGGGAAGCCTTATTGGGAAATGAAAGAAATGGCGATCCATTTAACCCAAAAATTATAGAACAATACGCCAATGAAATCAAGCAATTGGTGGACTTGGGTGTTGAAGTAGCGATTGTGATTGGTGGTGGTAATATTTACAGAGGGATGAACGAGGCGGATAGTGGTATTGAAAGAGCACATGGAGATTATATGGGCATGCTAGCAACTGTGATCAACGCCATGGCGATTCAAGCCATGCTAGAAAAAATTGGTGTCTATACTAGATTACAATCTGCGATCAATATGGAGCAAGTGGCAGAACCTTATATCAGAAGAAAAGCATTAAGACATTTAGAAAAAGGACGTGTAGTCATTTTTGGTGCAGGCACAGGTAATCCTTATTTCACAACAGATACAGCCGGATCATTAAGAGCCATAGAGATGAAGGCGGATGTAATCTTAAAAGGTACCAGAGTAGATGGGGTATATGATGCAGATCCAGAGAAAAATCCAAATGCAAAAAAATTCGAGACCATCAGTTTCCAAGATTGTATCTCAAAGAATTTGAAAGTAATGGATATGACGGCATTTACCTTATGTATGGAGAATAAATTGCCAATCATTGTCTTTGACATGAATCAGCCGGGTAATTTAATGAAGATTGTACAGGGTGAATCAGTAGGAACCCTCGTAAAATAGAACTTAAGTCAATTCCAATCCGCCGCTGATGTAAAAAACCCTGCTAAATTGCATTTTTTACAATCGCTGGATTAAATTTATAGTATGCAAAAAAATAGTTTCATCGTCTTATTATTGGTGCTTTTATTTTCACAAGAAAAAATTGCTGCACAAAATAATTTAAGTTTAAAAGAGGCAGTGACCATTGCCATCCAAAATAGTTACGATATTAAGTTGGTAGAAAACTCCTTATCAATCGCCCAAAATAATAACAATTACGGCGTTGCTGGGGGATTACCAACTGTTACTGCAAATGGTACCAACAACAATACACTCACTACAATCAACCAAACATTTCCTGATCCATCCAGGAATACCACAAGAAATGGCGTGGATGGATCTACATTAAATGGAGGTTTATCGGCAACAATGATCTTGTTCAATGGCTATAGAATTGCTGCCACTAAAGATCGTCTAGCAAGTATCCAAAAACAAACAGAAGCTGTATTGCAAGTTCAAATGTTGAACACGAGTTCAACAGTGATGCAACAATATTATAATGTCATCAGACAGACTGCGTTTTTAAAAACAATCGAAAAATCAATTGAAGCTTCTGAACAAAGAGTTGCGATTGTAAAAACAAGACAAGAACTTGGTGTAGCCAATCAAGCAGATTTATTACAATCTAGTTTAGATTTAAATGCCTTATTACAAGCCAAGCAAAATCAGTTACTGGTATTAGATCAAGTAAAAGCAGATTTATACAATAGCATGGTGGTGCCAGCAAATTCAAATTATATTTTCACTGATATTATTCAGGTAGATCAAAAAATGATTTTGTCTGATGTAGAATCTAAAATGAAAGCGCACCCATTGCTACAATCTGCACAGCAATTGATCAATGTCAATCAGTTTTTAGAAAAAGAAACAAAAGCATTGATGTATCCAACCTTGAGAGCAAATACAGGATTCAATTACAATAGCAATAAATCAGCAGCGGGTTTTATCTTATTAAATGAAAGCTATGGTCCATTCTTGGGATTCAATTTGAGTATTCCAATTTATACAGGTAGTTCAAACAAGCGTGCTTATAAAAATGCACAGATTAATACGGTGAGTGCAAAAATACAATATGACAATACTGCACAAAATTTAGCAACAGAATTATTTAAAACCTATCAGAACTATCAAAATAGTTTAAAGCAAACGCCAACCGAAATACAGAACTATGAAATGTCAGATGCTTTATTGACCTTGGTGATGGATAAATTTAAATTAGGACAAGCCACTATTGTAGATGTAAAACAAGCACAACAAAGTTTTGAAACAGCCGGCTTTAGATTAACAAGTTTAAGATTCAGTGCAAAAATTGCTGAGATCGAATTAAAGCGTTTATCTAATCAATTGACATTTTAACTAATACATATAAGTAATAAAAAAAGGGCGCATCTTGATGCGCCCTTTTTTTGCAATAATATCTTTTATCTTAATAACCCCTCGAATAATTCGAGGGGTTATTAATTTTTTTAAAACCATGAGCCGTTGAATGTGGTATCGCCATTCGCATTGTTTTTTGCAGCCCTTCTTTTCACTTGTCTATTGTGTATCCATGTGCTTACAAACATCAATGGAATGAATACAAAAGTTAAAGGAGGAATACCCAACATGCTAATCCACTTGCCACCAAATTGACGACGCATTGGACGACGCAATCTTTCTGCAATTAAATACATAGCAGGAACAATGAACAAAGTCATAAAGAACGCAAAAGCCAATCCAAAGATAATGGTCCAGCTTAAAGGCTTCCAGAATGCAACGTTATCGCCACCAAAGAAGATATGTGGGTTGAGTTCACTAAATAAAGTCACAAAGTTGATATTGAATCCAACTGCAATTGGAATGAAGCCAAGGATGGCTGCAAGTGCGGTCAACATTACAGGAATAATTCTTGTCTTACCAGCCTGGATCACAGCCTCTCTTGTTTTGTAACCACGGCTTCTTAATTCGTCCGCAAATTCAATTACAAGGATACCGTTTTTAACAACGATACCAGCTAGTCCAACAATACCAAGACCAGTCATGATACCAGACACTTTCATCCCAGTTAAAGCAAATCCTAACAAGACACCAATGATACTAAATAAGATCTCTGTTAGGATAATCACAGACTTAGAGATAGAGTTGAATTGTAAGACTAAAGTGAACAAGATCAACATCAATGCAATGATCAAGGCTTTTCCAAGGAATGCAACAGTTTCTAATTGTTGTTCATTCTCTCCGGTTTGTTTTACGGTCACACCTTCTGCAATACCTTTATAGTTTTCAATGTATTGTGCAATGACTGCGTTCACAGCAGTTGGGTTATACCCTTCGTTCGTCAATACATTCGAACGTAATTGGATTTGTCTTTTTTGATTTTTTCTTTTTACGCTTCCTAAAGTACTTGTAGGTTCTACTTTCACTAAAGAACTGATTGGGATATTTTTTACCATACCACCTGCAGCCATATCACGGAAAGACAAACGCATATTTAATAAGTCTACTAAATTTTTACGTTGCATCTCTTGGTTACGTAATTGAATTTTATATTCGTCTTTGCCATCTTTTATTTTGGAAATCTCTTTACCAAATAAGGCCGTACGAATTTGCATACCCACTTGTGCAGACGAAACACCTGCACTTAATGCACGATCTCTATCAATGGTTAAGGTTAATTCAGGATTTTGCAAGTCCACATCCATTTTTAATTCTTCGATACCTGGAATCTGCGCAGCGTCTAAATAGTTCTTTAAGTCAACAGAAGTTTTGATTAATTTATCAAAATCTTCGCTCTGAATTTCAATGTTTACCGGAGGATCTGTTGGCGGGCCATTAGATTCTTGTGTGACTGTAATTTCCGCACCAGGTATGCCTTTCATCTCCTTACGCACTGCATCTAGATAAGGTAAGGTAGAAACGCCATCACGTTTTTCATACTCCACAAAATTCACCTGTATACGACCCAATTCAGATCGAGTACTTCTGTCTCCACTCTTTGGATCGCTGGCTCCAATTGCAATATTGGCAATAGTAGATTCTACTAGTGGATTTTTTTTACCATTATCAGTACCCAATACTTTATTGACTCTTGCTTCTAAAACCTTCGTGATGGAATCGGTATGTTTCACTTCAGATCCAACTGGTAATTTTATATAAACATAAATTTCGTTAGGATCTGCTTGAGGGAAAAACTCAATACCTGTTCTTCCTGTACCAACGCTAATACCAAATAGGATAAAGGATAAGATCAATAATCCAAAAGTGGCAAATAATAAATTTACAGGCCTCCATCCAGTTAAAGACCTTCTTAAAATACGCTCATATAAATTCATCATATTCGGCAAGGTCTTTTCTTGGAATTGTTTGATTGCAGCTGCAATAAAATATTTATTTGCTACAACTAAAATCATAAAGAAGATGACTAAGTTCCCTAAGAAAGTGGCACCCATAATATCTAATACGATTCCAAAACCAATTGGAATCCAGAAAGTTTTTTTCTTAAAGAGGGCAGATTTTGGTTCATTGCTATCATGCTCCTCGTGGTTCATAAAGTCTACTGCAAAAACCGGGTTCATAATAAAGGCTACTACTAAGGATGCGGTTAATGTAAAAATCAACATCGCAGGTAAGTAGACCATGAATTTACCAATGATACCAGGCCAGAATAACAATGGGAAAAACGGTGCTAAGGTCGTAATCGTTCCCGCTAATACAGGAATAAATACTTCACCTGCAGCCATTTTAGCCGAAGTCGTCGCAGTTAATTTACCCTTGCCTTGCACAAAAATACGGTGGGTGTTTTCAATCACTACAATGGCGTCATCCACAATAATACCCAATCCAAATAAGAGGGCAAAGAGCACCATAAAGTTTAAAGTAATATTGGTGCCAATTAATAAGTTACCTGCTGGTAAAAATACAAAGGCAACAAACATACTCAATGGAACAGACAAGGCCACAAAGAAAGCATTGGTCACACCCATAAAGAACATGAGTACAATCAATACCAATATAAATCCAATCACAATGGAGTTCACTAATTCTGTGAAGGAAGACCTGGTTTTAATACTTTGATCTCCAGTAATCACCGTTTTTAAGTCTTTTGGTAAACTTGTTAATTTAGCTTCATCTATAATCTTCTTGACTGCATCAGAAGTTTCAATTAAATTTTCACCACTACGTTTAATGATATTTAAAGTCAATACATTTTTACCATCTAAACGAGCATAGCTTTCATTTTTCTTTACGGTATCCACAATCGTTGCCACATCTTTTAGATAGATTGGCGCGCCGCTTGTATTTCGAACAATAATGTTGGCAATGTCGTTGGCATTCTTAAGTTGCCCTTTTAATTGAAGGTTACGTTGCATGGTGCCTACTTCTAAAAGTCCACCAGATAAATCAAGGTTCTCTCTTTGAATCGCAAAAGTGATATCGTCGAATGTGATGCCTGAGCTTTGCATTCTAAAATTGTCTACATTAATTTGAAACTCACGCTCAGGGGCACCCACTAAGTCTATACGATTCACTTGTGGAATACTTTCTAATTGATCTTTTAAGTCATCTGCATATTTCTTTAATTGCACCGAACTATAATTACCACTTATGTTCACATACATAATTGGCTGCTCACTAAAGTTCACTTCAATTACACGAGGCGCTTGTGTTAAATCATTTGGCAAGTCACTCTTTGCTTTATCTACTGCATCCTTTACTTTTTGTAGTGCAATGTCAGGTTTTACACTGGTGTTGAATTCAACGGTGATGGCAGAGAAGTCTTGTTGAGACACCGAAGTGAACTTACTGATTTTTACACCTGTGATGGCTTTGATTTGTTTTTCTAGGGGACGTGTTACTAAGTTTTCAATATCCTTAGGTGAATTACCTACATAAACCGTTTGCACGTACATCGTAGGAATCACAATCTCAGGAAATTGTTCTTTAGGAAGGGTTAGGAATTGGTAGATACCACCAAGACTAATAAACAACATCAATAAATAGATGGATGTTTTATTGGTGATACTCCAAGAAGTTGGTTTAAATTCTTTAAACTTTTCTTTGATATTATTAAGTGTCGACATATGGATCGATTGTGCTTTTATGAATTATTTAATGCTAGTACTGATTAGTTGACCCTCATAAATTGATTGATATCCTTCTGAGACCAAGATGTCGCCAGCAGCTAAACCGCTAAGCACTTCGATATTATTGCCATAGAATTCACCAGTGATAACCATTTTCTTACGTGCAAACATTTTACCGGCTTCCATGACAGCTACATAAACAAATTTACCTTTCTCATCGGTTTGTAATAAGTTCACCGGGATACTAATCGCATCCTTCTTTTCGTAGTCTTTGATTTTAACTTGTGCCAATAAATTTGGTCTAAAGTTGTTATCAATCGGCAACTTTGATTCAATATAAAAGCTTCTGCTTAATGGGTCAATGATATTGCCTAATACATTCACTTTATTGTTGATTGTTTTTTGAATATCAGGGAAGGTTAAAGTTAGTTCGGTACCTACTTTTACTTTACCAGCATAATTTTCTGGTACCTGTGCAGTTAATTTTAGTTTAGAGGTATTCACTATTTTGATTTGACCAGGTCCCATGAATAAATCACCTACTTTCACATTCACTTCTTCTGCCACACCGTCTACATCGCTATAAATACTTGTAAATGCCAATTGGTCTTTTACCATGCCAAGTTGCTCATTCGCTGCTCTTAATTGGCTAGCCAATGCGTCTGCATTGGTTTTAGCAGTCATCAATTGAATTTCACTACCAATATTTTGTTCCCAAAGGTTCTTTTGTTTTTCATATACCGCTTTTGCTAAAGCTGCTTGAGATTTTAAAGTCTCAATATTTTGTGTTGCAGCAGCAGCGCTTTGTTTAATCAAGGTATTGTCTAATTGTAAAATCAATTGACCTCTTTTTACCCTGTCGCCTCTTTTAATATAGATTGCTCTCACTTGGCCACCGCCTGCACGAGGCGTAATATAAGAAACACTCTCAGATTCCACTTTACCTTGCAATTCGATATAATGTGTAAATGTTTCTGTTTGGATGGTATCTGTAGCAACCAAGATGGCTTTAGCTGCAGAAGCGCCTCCAGCTTTTTCTACTTCTTTTTCCAATGCTACTATTTGTGCATTCAAATCGAGTGCTTGCTTTTTTAAGCTTGCCAAAGATTTTTGTTTTGCTTCTACAGTATTGTCACCACCACCACAGGCAGTTACAAGAACAAGTAGGCTAAGGGTAAATAATGTTGCGAATGATTTCATTGTATCTAAATTTTATATTAATTGTGTATTTGTTTTAATTATAGTTTTCCGCTTGCTTTTAATAGGTCTACTTTAGAAATTAAAGCAGTATATAGGGCATTCATAAAATTATTCTGAGCAGCCACTAAATCTGCCTGAGCAGCAGAGATCTCTGTATTAGAACCGGCACCTGCTTCGAATTTCTTTTTGGTTTGGCTGTAGACATTTTCTGCTAGTTGCATGTTCTTTTTTTGAAAGTTCACAGTGGCTACAGACGACATATAGTTCAACTTAGCTTGGCTCAATTCATTGTCAATATTATTTTTTAAAGCAGTCATTTGATTGTCTACCTGTTGTAGTTCAAGCTTTGCCTTATTGACTTTAGCGACCCTTGCACCTCCGTTGAACAAAGGAAAATTTAGATTTAATCCAATGAGTGCAGTTTCAAACCAGCTCCCCTTTTTATCAAAAAAATCAAATTTGGTTCTTTGTGCATTTTTAGTGTAGGCGCCATTCATTGTGATGGTTGGTAAAAAACTCAATTGGTAACGCTTAATATTGAACTCGCTTAATTTTTTGATTGTTGTTAAATACTGAAAATCTTTACGAATGCCATATTCAAAATTGTCTTCGTAAAGCACATCAGCACTCAAATTGTTTTCATTAATTACATCAGTTAAAACAAGGCTGTCTTTAACAGGCATACCCATTAACATTTTTAAACCCATAAAGCCAATCGTTACACTATTATTTGCTTTCAATTTCTCTGTCTGTAAATTATTTAATTGCACATTGACTTTGTCTACATCTAATTTTTCTGCAAAACCACTTTTATACATTGCTGCTGCATCTTTTGCTAATTTTTCTAAACGTTCAATATTGGCATCTAAAATATTTAATTGTGTTTTACTAGCAGACAACTGGTAGTAAATTTTATAAATATTTGCTTTGATGTTTTCTTCGGTTAAGGCAGCATTTTTTCTCTTCCAATCTAAAGAAGTTGCCCTTGCTTGTAATGCAATAAATACCTGGCCATCAAATAGTATTTGATTAAAATTAGCTCCATAATTTGCATTGAACTTAGTGCCAAACTGAACAGGGATAAAAGTTCCAGGAGCTCCACCAAAAATTTGACCAGGTAATAAAGAAGTAGGGATGGTAAGAAAATCTGTACCACCTACGCTGCTACCAATAGAAGGTAAAGCTGCCGATGCAATTTCTTTATTGGTTTGTATTTGAATGTCAATATCCAATAATGAGTTTTTAACTTGTAAATTATTTTTTTGTGCATAGCTCACAGCGTCAGCTAGAGAAAATGCATGTACCGTTTTTTGTTCCTGCGCGAATGCTGCAGATGCAAAAAATACCGTTACAAGTAAGAGATTTTTTTTCATGTGTATATTTAGATTGCTTGTTTGTGTAATTTTTTATATTTATCCATTAGTTCATGCCCTTTAATGGTCATAAGACCATACACAAAATGTTCCATCAATTGCGTATGCACTTCTAAAGAGTTGAATTTGTCTAAAGGAAATAGGCGAAGGTTAAAAGGAATAAAAACGGTTTCTAAACGAAATTTAGAAACGATATCTATATCAAGATCGGCCCTATAACATCCTTCCTCCATACCCTTGCTTAAATTTTGTTTGATCAAGGAGAATAAAAATTCATCCTTATGATTTTTAATGATTTCAAAAACAGTAGGAAAATGTTTTTCCAATTCCATCATCGAGTTTGGATTCATTGTTTGTGTCATGGCCTTCATGTTCTCCATCACTAAAAACATTTCGTGAATGGCATTTTCTGCTTTGCTCTCACAAGCAACACAAGAACTCTGATGATTTTTTAATTCCAGGTTGACGACCGCTTTTACCAAATCATCCTTATCCTTATAATATTGATAAATGGTCTTTTTGCTGATCCCCAATTGATGGGCTAAATCGTCCATGGTCACCTGTCTCAAACCGGACTGGAGCATCAAATCCCTGGCCTTTAATAATATTCTTGTTTCCATAGTTTCAGTTGAAGGCGCAAAACTAAGGAAACTTTATAAGTTTGCAAAGTTCCCAAGCATGAAATTTGTATTATTTCTTGATAAATGGTCAAAATGAGTGAAATTTGTAACTAAATCATTATAAAATGGGCATTTTTGGGCAAAATTTTAAGAGAAAATCGATTTTAAGCCTATTAGCAAGATTTTTTTTCCAAGGTATTATTGCCTTAGCACCTATCGGAGTGACCCTTTGGATTGTGGTGACTTTGTTTAATCTGGTAGACAATTTTTTACCGAATCTATTAAATAGTTTATTTCCAATCCGATTTGCTGCAGTCAATGGAGAAATTCCAAAAGTAACTGGATTGGGATTTTTAGTTGCTTTATTTTTAGTATTATTTGTAGGCTGGTTATCGTCCTTGTTTTTTGTTGAAAGGCTGGTATCCATTTTTGATAAATTATTGGAACGTACACCTGGCGTTAAAATTATTTACTCTTCTGTAAAAGATTTTTTAGAAGCGTTTGCTGGCAATAATAAAAAATTTGATAAACCAATTTTGGTTTCAATTGACGGGAATGATATATGGCGCATTGGATTTATTACACAAGAAAGTTGTGAGCATTTAGGTTTAAAGGATCATGTGACAGTGTATGTCCCCCATTCCTATGCTATTTCTGGTATTTCATTTATTGTACCATTGGCCAATACTAAAAAATTACCAAAGCATATGAATGCTGCAGAAGCCATGAAATATGCCATCTCAGGAGGTGTAACGACTACTGTTGATGAAGTAGTGAAAGAAGAGAAAGATGCAGTGCATCTTTCGATGGGAAGCACGAGCCCTTCGATTGAAAGTAAAGACACTTCGATGGGAAGCACAGATTAATTTTCAAAAAATAGTATTCTCTAATGCAATTACATAATTTTAATTCAGGCCCTTCCATTTTACCCAAAGAAGTATTAGATCAAGCGGCAGCTGCCATTCATGATTTTAATGGAATAGGATTGTCTATTTTAGAAATCGGACATAGAACAACACATTTTGTTGCAGTTGTAGAAGAAGCAAAACAAATTGTAAAAAGATTGATGGATATTGGCGACGATTATGAAGTCTTATTTTTACAAGGAGGTGCCACGATGCAGTTCATGCAAGTGCCCATGAATTTATTGGATGAAAATGGATTGGCTGCAATTTGTGACAATGGAATCTGGGGGCATAAAGCAGTGAAAGAGGCACAAATTTTTGGACCAGTCGAAGTGGTATCAGACACCACAGCAGACAAGCATACGCATATCAATAAGGCCCTTGAATTGCCCTCAAATACCAGTTATTTGCACATTACGACCAATAATACGGTGGAGGGAACCCAATGGCATAGCTACCCACAGGCTGGTGTGCCCTTAATTGGCGATATGAGTTCGGATATCTTTTGTAGACCCACACCCTTTCATCAGTTTGATTTAATTTATGCAGGCGCACAAAAAAATATGGGTGCAGCGGGTGTGACCATGGTGGTGGTTAAAAAATCCATCCTTGGAAAAACGAATAGATCCATCCCTGCAATTTTAGATTATCAAAAACACATTGAGGCAGGCTCTTTATTAAATACGCCTCCGGTATTTTCGATTTATGTAAGTCTACTCACATTAAGATGGATTGAAAAAGAAGGTGGACTAGTAGAGATGGAAAAAAGAAATACTGCAAAAGCAAAATTATTATACGATACCATCGATGCATCTGAACATTTTTATTGTCCCATTGCAAAGGAAGATAGAAGTATTATGAATGCGGTTTTCTTTTTAAAAGATCAAACAAAAGAAGCAGATTTTTTAATTTTGTGTAAAGAAAAGGGCATGATTGGTGTGAAAGGTTATAGAACGGTGGGTGGCATAAGAGTAAGTATGTACAATGCCATGCCTATGTCAAGTGTAGCTTCATTTTGCGAATTAATAAAAGACTTTCATTAAGGCTATTGTTTGTTTCAAAAAATATTTTATTTTGACGAATCAATGGCTATCAAGTCGATTATATTCGACAAAATGAACGATATTTGCCTTCATGGCAAAAATCAGTCCCTTTGAGGCATTGCGTCCTCAGCCTCAATTAGCGAAGCAAGTTGCAAGTAAACCTTATGATGTTTTAAATAGTGCAGAAGCAAAAGCGGAAGCTGTTGGCAACGCGTATTCTTTTTTACATATCACTAAAAGTGAAATTGATTTACCAGAAACGGTAGACATCCACAGTCAACAAGTCTATGATATTGCATTGGATAATTTAAATGCATTCATGCAAAGAGATGTGTTGTTTAAAGAATCAAAACCTTGTTATTATATTTATCAATTGATCATGGATGGTCGTGCGCAAACTGGATTAGTTTGTGTGAGCAGTTTGGATGATTATGAAAATGGTATTATCAAAAAGCATGAGTTTACACGTCCCGAAAAAGAGCAGGATAGAATCAATCATATTAAAACGACTGGCGCACAAACTGGGAATGTTTTTTTAGCGTACCGCAATCAGGCTGCTATTGATACTTTGATAGAAAAATGGAAGACGACTAAAAATGCAGTCTATGATTTTACTGCAGAAGATGGCATCCAGCATACGGTTTGGGCAGTGAGCGATACCGATACCATTGCACAAATCACCCAATTATTTGAAACAGAAGTACCATGCACGTATATCGCAGACGGGCATCACAGAGCAGCATCGGCTGCAAAAGTAAGAACGGCGATTGGCAAGCAAAATACAAGCGCCGACTATTTTTTAACGACTTTGTTTCCATCTAACCAATTGGCGATCATGGATTACAATCGAGTGGTGAAAGATTTGAATGGACATGAAGCAACTGCTTTTTTAACTGCATTGGCGCAAGACTTTGATGTTCAAACAATGGACGCTGCATTTAAACCAGATGCTTTACATCGTTTTGGATTGTATATGCAACATCAATGGTATGCATTGACTGCAAAGCCAGGCACCTACAATGATGCAGACCCTATTGGTGTGTTAGATGTCACCATTTTATCTAATCATATTTTAGATAAATTATTAGGTATCAAAGACCAACGTGTCGATAAAAGAATTGATTTTGTGGGCGGTATCCGTGGTATGGAAGCGCTAGAAGCGAGAGTGGATAGTGGCGATATGGCATTGGCAATCAGTTTATATCCAGTTACGATTGACCAATTATTCAATATCTCAGATGCGGGCGAGGTGATGCCACCAAAAAGCACTTGGTTTGAGCCAAAATTAAGAGATGGCTTATTGACCCATCTGATTTACGATTCAAACGATTAAACAATCTTAAATAGTCGACTTAAATAAGTTTTATTTAAACGACGAGTAGCGCATAATTCCTTTATAAAACCAGTCAAAAGACTGGTTTTTTTTGTATTTTGTTGGACAAATCACTTGATATATGGAATCTAAAAGACTCTTTGATTGTATAGAACATCAGCTAACAAATTTTCCTCAGGAAGCCATGTTTGCTGCAAAAGAAAACGGCGCTTGGAAAAAATATGCTACGACTGAAGTTGCTTCAACCGTGAATGCTTTAAGTGCAGGATTATTAAGTCTTGGTTTATCTGGACATGATTTTACGCCAGAAGGCTCAGATAAAATCGCCATCATTAGTAGCAATAGACCAGAATGGTTGATGGCCGATATGGCCACACAACAAATTGGTGTTATCTGGGTGCCAGTGTATCCTACCACTAATCCATTAGAATTAACTTTTATCTTGAATGACGCATCTGTACAATACATGTTTGCGAGCAATCAAGAATTATACAATAAAGTGATGTCTATTAAAGACAAAGTGCCTTGTTTAAAAGAGGTTTACACTTTTGATCATATTACTGGTGCAAAGCACTGGAGTGAATTATGTTTAAATGATGCAGATTTATTACAACAAGTGGATGTGATTAAAAAAACAATTCCAGTAGAACAGGTGGCTACTTTTATTTATACTTCGGGCACAACGGGTACACCAAAGGGTGTGATGTTGACACACCATAATATTTATTTCAATTTACAATCGGGTAAAAATAGTTTTCCTTTTCCAGACAAGCCCGATCAAAAAGTATTGAGCTTTTTACCGTTGAATCATATTTTTGAAAAAGTGGCTTCTTATATTTATATGTATAGTGGGATGAGTATCTATTATGCTGAATCTATGGATACCATTGGCGATAACTTAAAAGAAGTTGCACCAGACGCATTCTCCACCGTACCAAGATTATTGGAAAAAGTATTCGAGAAAATTATGATGAAGGGCGAAGAGTTAACGGGCCTTAAACGCAAATTATTTTTCTGGGCAGTGGCTTTAGGAGAACAGTATGATAATTTAAAACCAGGGTCTGCATGGTACCAGTTCCAATTAAAGCTGGCGAATAAAATTATTTTTAGTAAGTGGAGAGAAGCATTAGGGGGCAATGTAAAATTCATTGTTACTGGCGGTGCGGCATGTCAGGTCAAATTATTGCGCATTTTTAATGCCGCTCAAATACCAGTGTATGAAGGATACGGTCCAACAGAGAACAGTCCTATCATCAGTATCAATTATAGAACACCTGGTGATATGAAATTTGGGACTGTGGGCTTGCCAATACAAGGTGTTCAAATGAAATTAGAGGCAGACGGAGAAATTTGTGTAGCAGGACCAAGTGTGATGAAGGGCTATTATAAACTACCAGAATTAACTGCAGAAGCCATTATCGATGGTTGGTTACATACTGGAGATATTGGTGAAATTATTGATGGCAAGTTTTTAAAAATTACAGATCGCAAAAAAGAATTGTTCAAAACAAGCGGCGGAAAATATGTAGCCCCACAACCAATCGAAAACAAGATGAAGGAAAGTCCTTTCATCGAGCAGATTGTATTAATTGGAGACAATAAAAAAATGGTGAGTGCGTTGATTGTACCAAGTTTTGCTAAATTAAAAGATTGGGCCAAACAGCGCAGTATAGCATATACAAGTAATGAGTCCATCATTCAACATGAACAAGTACAGACACTATTTGAAACAGTAGTAGCACAGTACAATCAATTTTTCAATCAGGTAGAACAAGTGAAAAAATTCACTTTATTACCTAGAGAGTTGACTATTGACCAAGGAGAGATGACGCCTAAGTTAAGTGTACGCCGTAAGCAAGTACTTGCGAATTTTGAAAAAGAGATAGATATAATGTACCAAGGATAGGCGCTAAGCATCCTTTACTAAAATAGTTTGTTAATTGTTTATTGTATGTAAACAATCTAAATGCTGCTTTATGAAAAAATCGATGCTACTAATTGGTATGCTGTTTCTATTTGTTTTTAATATAAACGCACAGGCCCCTTCTAATCCCTATTTTAATTACAAAGGCAAATTAATTATTATTGGAGGCGGGTCCATTCCAGATTCTTTATTTGAATTTTTCGCAGCACATTGTGGTGGCAAGGATCAACCAGTTGTATATATACCTACAGCTACATCGGATGAAAAATATATTCAGGAGGGAGGGCATTTGGTAAAATTTAGCTCCCGAGGTTTTACAAATTTATCAACCATACACACAAGAGACAAGGTCAAGGCAGATGCGCCAGAAAATATTGCACTCATGAGAAAGGCTAAAGGCATTTTCTTTGGCGGAGGCGACCAGGATTTAATTGCCGAAGCTTATGGCAATACGCAATTGTATCAAGAGATGCTTGCTTTATTAGATCGAGGTGGTGTGATTATGGGCACTTCTGCAGGCGCCACCATTATGGGTGCATTATTAGTTGGTGGAGATGCAAGAAAAGACCTCACTAAAAATTTTCCTTTTCAACCCGCATTTTCATTTATACAAAACGTAGATCTTGACCAACATGTATTGGTGCGCAATAGACAGTTTGATTTAATCCCAGTGATTGAAAAATATCCAACACATTTAGGTGTAGGCATAGATGAGTCTACTGCGATTATTGTGGAGGGCCATCAATTTAAAGTGTGGGGTAATTCTTATGTGATGGTGTATGACGCAAAAGATTGGGCGAATCAAAAAGCAACCTATGGCAAAGTACTCAAGCCATTTAAAATGATGTACAGCGGACAGTCATTTGATTTGAATACGCATCAAGTAAAAAAATAGATCATTATTTAACTGCACTCTTTTCTCTAATAATGGTTTGCACATCCTTATTTTGAATACGGCTTTGTAACCAAGAGATAACATCTAAATACATAAAGGCGCGGCTCTCTAATTTATTATGCTCCAATGGACCTAAGATGGCTAATAAATTTTCAAAAGCCAATTTCAATTCTTCTTTGTTGATACCGGCCACACCTGCACGACCATATTTCTGAATGGATTGTTTCAAGAAGTTGAATAGTACTTCCTCCACCGTGCTAAGGTTATCCATCTTACCCATAAAGCGATACACCGATTTAGATAAATAGTTCACCACTTCCATATTGCCCAATTCAAAATGCGCAATTAAATGTAATAAGCGCGCGTAGCATTGCAAATCGTCACGAAGATTCAATTTCCAATTGATGATATTATTTAAATAATCAATGGCTTTTGCAGGCTCCCCTGCACCAAAATACAAACAAGCAATTTTATAATAAAACACCAGTACGCGGTGGCTATCAATGAAAGGCTCAATCTCTTGTAATTGCGCCTCCATCATAGGTATCATCTTTAAGCCTTCGCTGAAACTACCTTCTAAAAAGTGTTGGTTGATTTTAGCAATATAGATATACACAAAACATTGAATCTGGTTATTTTTATTATTCAATACAATAGTTTCTTGACTAAATTCTTCAAGTAACGCAATCGTGTCTTTAAATTTTTGAAGGTTACGTAAATCAAAAAACGCACTAATTAAATTGTGCAATCCTTTAATATATTGTGCGGTCTCAATACCTTTCATATTTTCATTCGCCTCGTATAAGTCAACCCATTTTTGACTGTACCGATAATGCATTAAAAAATCTTGGTTGATAAAGCTATGCCAGCACATGCATTGGTAACGGTACAGCTGTTCATAAAATCCTGTCGAAGATTTGATGGCCTCTAACACAGGATCTTGCATCATTTTATCTAAGATGGTGCGATCCTCGTCATTGCGTGCATGACCATGTTGAATATACCAACCATATAATTGTAAAGACAGGTTAGATGCTTTTGCAATCAATTCTAAACGTAGGTTCACGTCATCAATTTCTTCGCTCAACTGTTTAGCACGATCTTGCATGCTGCGGGTGATATGTAGGGACTCAATCTTCTTTTCTAAAAACAACACTTGTAATAAATAAGTGACTTGGTTGTTTTGTTTGGTCAATATTTTTATTTTCTCCAACAAGCGTAAACTCTGTAGGTAAAGTCCTTTGTTGTATAAAATTTTTGCATGATCCAATTGTTCATGAATCTGTAAGTCGATATTCTCGTGTTGTTTCAATACCCTAAGGCTCGATAAAATTTGATCGTATAAATGTGCTTTTAAGTTGGAGAGCTGTTGCTTCTGAATGGACTCATTTTTTCTTAAAAGCTCCTCCTCATCATAATCCTTCATTTTGTCCAAGGCATCAAAAAGATGGATGATCTTTAAGTCAGTCGTCGCAGAATTACGGGTAACGTACAATTTGAAGTTGCGTTTTTCGGCCCTTTCAAGGGATTTTAACAAAATAAAAAGCGCATCTGTACTCAGGTTGGGCATCGTAACTGAATTTGATTCAAATTATTGAAAATCAATGTATTATCCAAAAATCGGATCCTTTACACAGTGTAAAATAGGCATAAAAATGATCTAAAACACCCAGTTTGAATCGATAAATTTGATCAGTAAGCGGGCATTTAGCCCGTTTTGTATCTATAATCTATTCAAAATCAATAAGATGAACGAAAAAGTCTTCATATTCGATACGACCCTTAGAGATGGGGAACAGGTACCAGGTTGTAAATTAAACACCAAGGAGAAGCTAGCCCTAGCTGTAAGGTTAGAGGAGCTAGGCGTGGACATTATAGAAGCAGGATTCCCCGTGTCAAGCCCAGGCGATTTTGACTCGGTGCACCAAATTGCAAAGACCTTAAAAAATACGGTGGTTTGCGGATTGACAAGGGCGGTGCAAAATGATATCGAGGTGGCTGCCCAAGCATTGAAGCCAGCGGCACGTTTTAGAATCCACACAGGCATCGGCACTTCCGACTTACACATAAAATATAAATTCAATAGTACAAGAGAAGCGATCATCGAGCGCGCAGTGCAAGCAGTGAAGATGGCAAGAAATTTCACAGACGATGTAGAATTTTATGCAGAAGATGCAGGACGAACAGACAATGTGTTTTTAGCACAAGTGATAGAAGCAGTTGTGAAAGCAGGCGCAACGACTTTAAATATACCAGATACCACTGGTTATTGTTTGCCTTATCAGTACCAAGAGAAGATGGCATTTCTATGGAACAATGTGCACAATATTGATAAAGCAGTTTTGTCTTGTCATTGCCATAACGATTTAGGATTGGCTACCGCGAATTCCATTGCAGGCGTGATGGGAGGTGCAAGACAAATAGAATGTACTATTAATGGATTGGGTGAGCGCGCGGGTAATACCGCATTGGAGGAAGTGGTGATGATTTTAAATCAACACAAAGACTTAGGTTTTTATACATGTATCAATCCAAAATTATTAAATCCAATTAGTCGTGAAGTGTCGGATGTGATGCGCATGGCAGTACAACCTAATAAAGCGATTGTAGGATCTAATGCGTTTTCGCATTCATCGGGTATTCATCAGGATGGATTTTTGAAAGAAGCACAAACCTATGAGATCATGAATCCTGCAGAAGTAGGTGCAGAAGATACTAAAATTGTATTAACAGCAAGAAGTGGAAGATCAGCGCTAGCACACCGTTTGCACAAATTAGGATTTGAATACAACAGAAATGACATTGATGCATTGTATGCAATGTTTGTAGAAGTAGCAGATAAAAAGAAAGAAGTAGTGGAATCAGATTTACAAGCAATGGCAAAAGCCTACAATACCACTTTAGTGTCTCAATAGGGAGACACTGAAAATAAAACATTCAACAATGGGGAATACATTATTCGGAAAAATTTGGGACAAGCATGTGGTCAAGCAAATTCAAGATGGTCTATCGGTATTGTATATTGATAAACATTTTATTCATGAAGTGACGAGTCCGCAAGCATTTACTGGTATTGAAAAAAGAGGCGCAAGTATTTTTCGTCCAGCACAAATTGTGGCAACAGCAGATCACAATGTGCCCACTATAAATCAGCATTTACCTATTGCCGATCAGCTATCTCGTTTTCAGGTAGACACATTGATTGACAATTGTGCAAAGCATGGCGTGACATTATACGGACTAGGACATCCGAACCAAGGGATTGTGCATGTGATAGGACCAGAATTAGGAATCACGCAACCAGGCATGACCATTGTATGTGGAGACAGTCACACGTCTACACATGGTGCGTTTGGATCGGTGGCATTTGGTATTGGCACAAGTGAAGTAGAAATGGTTTTTGCAGCACAATGTATTATGCAAACTAAGCCAAAATCAATGCGCATCAATATCGAAGGCCTATTGAATCAAGGCGTGGTATCAAAAGATATTATTTTATACATCATTGCAAAAATATCTGCAAGTGGTGCAACAGGATATTTTGTAGAATATGCAGGATCCGCCATTCGTGCATTGAGCATGGAAGCAAGAATGACTATTTGTAATATGAGTATCGAGATGGGTGCGCGCGGAGGCATGATTGCACCAGACCAAACCACTTTTGATTATATCCAAGGAAGAATGTTTGCACCAAAGGGCGCAGACTGGGAGCAACAATTAACGGAATGGGAAACATTGTACAGCGATGCAGAGGCACATTTTGATATGGAAATTCATATTGATGCAGCAGACATTGAACCAATGATCACTTACGGAACCAATCCTGGTATGGGCTTATCGGTAACTGGTGCTTTGCCTACGATGGAAAGTTTTGCAGACGCCACAGAAAAACAAAATTATGAGAAGGCATTAAAGTACATGGGCTTAACAGCAGGACAAAGTTTATTAGGTATGCCAGTACAAAATGTATTCATTGGGTCTTGTACCAATTCAAGAATCGAAGATTTTAGATTGGTGGCAAATATTATTAAAGGCAAACAAAAAGATCCAGCAGTGAAAACATTGATTGTGCCAGGCTCGCAGGAAGTTGCCAAGCAAATTAAGCAAGAGGGATTAGATAAAATATTTGAAGCAGCAGGTATTGAAATTAGACAAGCAGGATGTAGTGCTTGTTTAGGTATGAACGAAGATAAAATACCTGCAGGAGAATATTGCGTGAGCACGAGTAACAGAAATTTTGAAGGACGACAGGGTGCGGGAGCAAGAACCATGCTAGTGAGCCCGCTTACAGCAGCAGCGGCATTATTAACAGGCAAGATCACAGACATTAGAACCTTATTAAATTAAAAGTTAAAGACGAACTATAGAATCATAGACATATGCAATCATTACAAACTATTAGGAGCAAATTTATTCCACTACGTATCGAGAATATTGATACGGATCAGATTATTCCTGCGCGTTTTTTAAAAGCCACGACGAAAGATGGTTTTGGTAAAAATTTATTTAGAGACTGGAGATATGAAAATGATGATGAGACAAATCCAAAAGCAGATTTTGTTTTGAATCAAGCACAATACAGTGGTGCTATATTAGTCGCAGCAAAGAATTTTGGATGTGGTTCATCAAGAGAGCATGCAGCATGGTCTATTTTAGATTATGGTTTTAAGGTAGTCGTGTCTAGCTTTTTTGCAGATATTTTTAAAAACAATGCTTTGAACAATGGTGTATTGCCAGTGACGGTAAGTGATGCATTTTTACAACAAATTTTTGCACAGGGTCCTAATGATACTTTATCCATTGATTTAGCAGCACAAACCATCACCATTGATGCAACAGGCGCAGTGGAAACATTTGAAATCAATGCCTATAAAAAAACTTGTTTGTTGAATGGCTATGATGACATTGACTATCTATTAAGCATGAGAGCAGAGATTGCAGCATTTGAAGCAAAAAATAAAAACTATAACCTATCATAATAGTATGGAAAAGAAAATTGCGGTGATATTGGGAGATGGCATTGGTCCAGAAGTAACCCATCAGTCTATTAAAGTGTTGAACATGATTGCAAAACAATATGGTCATCAGTTTAGTTATGAGTATGGTTTGATGGGCGCGGTGGCCATAGACGAAACGGGTAATCCTTTGCCAGACGAAACTATTGCTATATGTAAAAATAGTGATGCCATTTTATTTGGCGCCATTGGTGATCCAAAATATGACAATGACCCAACAGCTAAAGTAAGACCAGAGCAGGGCTTATTAAAATTGCGTAAGGAGTTACAATTGTTTGCGAATATCCGTCCGGTAAAAACCTATCCTTCTTTACAACACTTGTCACCGTTAAAAGCCAAGTATTTAGAAGAGGTTGACTTTGTTATTTTCAGAGAGTTAACTGGGGGAATTTATTTTGGTGCAAAATCACTCAGCGAAGACGGCACAGTGGCTAAAGACGATTGTTCTTATAGTGTGATGGAGATAGAACGTGTAGCACATTTAGCATTTCAGTATGCGCAAAAAAGAAAACAACATCTAACATTGATCGATAAAGCCAATGTATTAGAAACATCTAGACTATGGCGCAAAGTCGTGCAAGCAATTGCAAAAGAATACAATGATGTGCAAGTAGATTATTTATTTGTAGACAATGCAGCCATGCAAATTATATTAAACCCTGCACAGTTTGATGTGGTGTTAACAGAAAATTTATTTGGTGATATTTTAAGCGACGAAGCATCCGTATTAGCTGGTTCTTTGGGCTTATTGCCATCGGCATCAGTTGGTAATACAGCAGCTTTGTTTGAACCAATCCATGGTTCTTATCCGCAAGCAAAAGGGAAAGACATTGCCAATCCAATGGGCTCTATTTTATCAACTGCTATGTTATTAGATCATTTTGGATTAACTGAAGAAGCTGTTAGTGTGCGCACTGCAGTGGACTGGTGTTTGAATAATGGGTTTGTGACAAAAGATATAGACAGTAGTAATAGTTATACGACTACAGCCATTGGTGATATGGTATCAGAATTTATTGAACGACACGCAAAGGGCGAAAAGCATCCTATTCATGAACGTTTACATAAATCAACAATAATATAAACTTTATGGAACTTAATAAATATTCAAAGACCATCACATTAGATACAACGCAACCCGCTGCGCAGGCGATGTTTTATGGTATAGGACTAACCGATGAAGATTTGCATAAGGCACAAGTAGGTATTGTAAGTATGGGTTTTGATGGCAATACTTGTAATATGCATTTGAATGACTTAGCTGCAGATATTAAAAAAAGTATTTGGGAAAATAATTTAGTGGGATTGACCTTTCACACCATTGGTGTGAGTGATGGCATGAGTAATGGAACACCGGGTATGCGTTTTTCGCTAGTGAGTAGAGATGTGATTGCAGATAGTATTGAAACTGTTTGTGGCGCACAATATTATGATGGATTGATTGCAGTGCCAGGCTGTGATAAAAATATGCCAGGATCAATTATTGCGATGGGAAGATTGAACCGCCCATCGATTATGATTTATGGTGGCACTATTGCACCAGGACATTATAAAGGACAAGACTTAAATATTGTTTCTGCATTTGAAGCATTAGGACAAAAATTAGCAGGACAATTAGATGAAGCAGATTTTCAAGGTATCATTAAACATGCATGTCCGGGGGCTGGCGCATGTGGTGGGATGTATACTGCGAATACGATGGCTGCAGCGATTGAGGCATTGGGTATGAGTTTACCCTACTCTTCTTCTAACCCTGCATTGAGCGAAGCCAAGCAACAAGAATGTAAGGATGCAGGAAAAGCCATTCGATATTTATTAGAAAAAGACATTAAGCCAAAAGACATCATGACGCGCAAAGCATTTGAAAATGCGATTGCACTGATCATGGTATTGGGAGGTAGCACCAATGCGGTATTGCATATGATTGCTATGGCAAAAAGTGTAGATGTAAGTATTACGCAAGACGATTTCCAAACAATTAGTGATAAAACGCCGGTCTTAGCAGACTTTAAACCGTCTGGAAAATATTTAATGCAGGACTTGCATCAATATGGCGGTGTACCAGCAGTCATGAAATACATGTTGGCGCAAGGATGGTTGCATGGAGATTGTTTAACTGTTACTGGGAAAACCCTTGCCGAAAATTTAGCGACTGTTCCTGATTTAGATTTTGATCAACAAAAAATTATTCTTCCAAAAGAAAATCCAATCAAAGCAACGGGTCATTTACAAATTATGTATGGCAATTTAGCAACGGGGGGGAGTGTGGCAAAAATTTCTGGAAAAGAAGGCGATTTATTTGAAGGACCGGCACGCGTATTTGATGGAGAGCAATCCTTGATTGAAGGCATCAATACAGGAAAAATTAAAGAAGGGGATGTGGTGGTGATTAAAAATGTAGGACCTGTTGGTGCACCAGGTATGCCCGAGATGTTAAAACCAACTTCGGCCATCATTGGTGCGGGCTTAGGAAAATCAGTGGCACTTATCACAGACGGAAGATTCAGTGGAGGCACACATGGCTTTGTGGTAGGACATATCACACCTGAAGCTTATAAAGGAGGATTGATTGCATTGGTGCAAGACAATGACATCATTGAATTGAGTGTGCAAAAACATACCATGACTTTAAAAGTAGCCGAAGCAATTATTGAACAAAGAAGAGCGGCTTATCAACAACCTGCATTAAAAGCAACAAAAGGGATATTATTTAAATACGCAAGATTGGTCAAGGACGCAAGTGAAGGATGTGTAACTGACCAGGATTAAAAATTGTATGATGGAAACAAAACAACTTACAGGATCAAAAGCATTACTAGAAGCATGTATTGCAGAAGGCGTAGATACCATATTTGGTTATCCGGGTGGAGCGATCATGCCTATTTATGATGCATTGTATGATTATACAGAAAAATTAAAGCATGTACTTGTAAGACATGAGCAAGGCGGGATTCATGCTGGACAAGGTTATGCAAGAACATCGAGTAAAGTGGGTGTGGTGTTTGCAACAAGCGGACCAGGTGCAACCAATTTAGTGACTGGACTAGCAGATGCAATGATTGATAGCACACCATTGGTTTGTATTACTGGACAAGTGTTCGCACATTTATTAGGAACAGATGCATTTCAGGAAACAGATATCATCAATATCACGATGCCTGTGACAAAATGGAATTATCAAATCACAGATGCGACAGAGATCCCACATATATTAGCCAAAGCTTTTTATTTAGCAAAAACTGGAAGACCAGGACCCGTATTAATTGATATCACTAAGAATGCACAATTTCAATCCTTCGATTATCAAGGGTACACTGTGTGCAATCATGTAAGATCTTACCGACCAAAACCCATCATCCGAAAAGAATATATCAATGAAGCAGTGCAACTTATTAATGAAGCAAAAAAACCATTGGTAATTTTTGGACAGGGTGTGATTTTAGGAAATGCAGAAAATGAGTTTAAGGAATTTATAGAAAAATCTGGTATGCCAGCGGCATGGACCATTTTAGCATTGAGTGCAATGCCAACAGATCATCCGCAAAACGTAGGTATGCTTGGGATGCATGGCAACTATGGTCCAAATGTATTGACTAATGAATGTGATGTATTGATTGCAGTGGGGATGCGTTTTGACGATCGTGTGACAGGAAGATTGGATAAGTACGCGAAGCAAGCAAAAATTATTCATCTAGATATTGATCCATCCGAGATTGATAAAAATTTATTGGCCCATGTGGGTGTATGGGGTGACTGTAAAGAAACCCTACCCTTATTAACTGAGGGCATCGAACAAAAAGATAGAAGCGAGTGGTTACAAGTTTTTGCTGGATATGCAAAAGAAGAATACGAGCAATGCATCAAAGACGAGATGCATCCTAGCAGTGAAGAAATGACGATGGCCGAAGTGATTCATGCGGTGAATGAAATTACAAAAGGAGATGCCGTGATGGTGACCGACGTGGGACAACATCAGATGGTGACTTGTAGGTATGCAAAATTTAATCAAACAAGAAGCAATGTGACATCGGGTGGATTGGGTACCATGGGATTTGGATTGCCAGCAGCCATTGGTGCCAAGTTTGGCGCACCAGAAAGAACAGTCATTGCAGTCATTGGAGATGGCGGCATACAAATGACTTTACAAGAATTTGGTACCATCATGCAAACGGGCATCAATGTGAAAGTGATGATTTTAAACAATCAATTTTTAGGGATGGTGCGTCAGTGGCAGCAATTGTTCATGGACAAGCGCTACAGTTTTGTGGATATAGAAAGCCCTGATTATGTGATGCTCGCTAATTCCTATAAGATAGCAGCAGCAAAAGTTAGCAAGCGTGAAGACCTAGTGTCTGCAGTCACAAAGATGTTAGCACATCCAGGGTCTTATGTATTAGAGGTGATGGTGGGTAAGGAAAACAATGTATTCCCAATGGTACCACAGGGGTGCTCGGTCTCTGAAATCAGATTGAAGTAAAATTCGACCGAATAAAATGAGGTCAAATATTATGACTACAACATTCGACCGAATAAAATGAGATCAAATATTTTTATAAAGTAAAATTATGGAAAACGAAAAACAAGAATTTACAATCACGGTGTATACCGAAAACCAAGTTGGTTTATTAAATCGTATTGCCATTATTTTTTCGAGAAGAAAAATAAATGTGGAGAGTTTAAATACCTCTCCTTCGGAAGTGCAAGGCATACACCGCTTTACCATCGTCGTGGTAGAGTCCAGAGATGTGGTGCTTAAAATTGTGCGACAAATTGAAAAGCAGGTAGAAGTTTTAAAAGCCTACTATAATACCAACGATGAAATTGTATGGCAGGAATTGGCATTGTATAAAGTTTTATCGGATGAGATCACAGAGAAAGTAAAAGTAGAAAGATTGTTGAGAGAGTTTGGCGCAAGAGCGGTGGCCATTAGAAAAGACTTTATTGTTTTTGAAACGACAGGGCATAGAGAGGAAACCAATAAATTAATGGAAGCATTGGTACCATTTGGTTTGGTAGAATTTGTAAGAAGCGCTAGAGTGGCCATTATTAAAGAAAGTGCAGGCTTTCACGAAAAACTAAAAGACTTTGAAAAAAGAGAACCAGGAGACGAATTGGCAGAAAACGAATACTTAGGAAAAAGCGCGACAGTATTTACGATGTAAAATTTTAAAAATTAATAAGCATTCATTAATGTATAAATGTACAAACATATAAACATATAAACATACAATTATACAAAAACACAAATAAATAAATAAACAAATATTCAATTCATAAATTAAACAAATCATGGCAAAATTAAATTTCGGAGGAACCGAAGAAAATGTGGTCACACGCGAAGAGTTTCCATTAACAAAAGCACAAGAAGTATTAAAGAACGAAGTAGTTGCTGTGATTGGATATGGTGTGCAAGGACCAGGCCAAGCTATGAACCAAAAAGAAAATGGGGTAAATGTCATTGTTGGTCAAAGAAAAAATTCAAAATCATGGGATAAGGCCATTGCGGATGGATTTGTTCCAGGTCAAACCTTATTTGAAATAGAGGAAGCATTGGAGAAAGGCACCATTATTTGTTATTTATTGAGCGACGCTGCGCAAATCGCTATGTGGCCAACAGTTAAGAAACACTTAACGCCTGGTAAGGCATTGTATTTCTCTCATGGCTTCGGCATCACTTATAAAGAGCAAACAGGTATCATACCTCCCACAGATGTGGATGTGATTTTGGTGGCACCAAAGGGATCAGGTACTTCTTTAAGAAGAATGTTTTTACAAGGACGTGGCTTGAATTCAAGTTACGCGATCTTCCAAGACGCCACTGGAAAAGCACATGACAGAGTCATTGCATTGGGTATTGCAGTTGGGTCTGGTTACTTATTTGAAACCAATTTCAAAAAAGAAGTGTATTCGGATTTAACTGGAGAGCGTGGCACATTGATGGGCGCGATTCAAGGTATTTTTGCAGCACAATACGAAGTGTTAAGAAAGAACGGACATAGTCCCTCTGAATCTTTCAATGAAACAGTAGAAGAATTAACACAATCTTTAATGCCACTCGTTGCAGAAAACGGAATGGATTGGATGTATGCCAACTGTTCAACAACAGCACAAAGAGGTGCATTGGATTGGTGGAAAAAATTTCGTGACGCTACTTTACCAGTGTTCACCGAATTATATGATAGCGTTGCTGCAGGAAAAGAGTCTGCACGTTCGATTGACTCTAATAGCAAATCAGATTACCGTGAGAAATTAGAAGTGGAATTAGCAGAATTACATAATAGTGAAATGTGGCAGGCAGGAAAAACTGTAAGAAGTTTACGTCCAGAGAATCAGCCAGGAAAATAAATGCTGAAAAACAAGAAATGAACGAAACTAAATTTGTAAACGATTCTGCGCTAGATATAGATGGAGCAATGCAAAGACTCAAGTCGGTGGTAACGCATACCCCATTAGAGTTCAATGCAAATCTATCCAGAAAATATCAGTGCAAAGTTTATTTGAAAAGGGAAGACCTGCAAATTGTACGTTCTTATAAATTAAGAGGCGCTTACAATATGATGTGTCAACTTGCTCTGGAACAATTGGCAAAAGGGGTGGTGTGTGCTAGCGCAGGCAACCATGCACAAGGCTTTGCTTATAGCTGTAAACTTTTGCGAGTAAAAGGGGTGGTGTTTATGCCAATTTCAACACCAAAACTAAAGGTTGCACAAACAAAAATGTTTGGAGAAAATTTTGTTGAGGTAAAATTAGTGGGGAACTCATTTGATGAGACAGCAGTGGTAGCAAAAGCCTACACCACAGAATATGATTTGACGTTTATTCCACCATTTGATCATCCAGCTATTATTTCGGGACAAGCCACAGTTGGCGTTGAAATTTTAGAAGACCTTCCACAGTTCACCAAGGATGCATTGGATTATCTATTCTTACCAATTGGAGGAGGCGGATTGAGCGCAGGCGTAGGTGCTTATTTTAAATCAACATCACCCAATACAAAGATCATTGGGATAGAGCCAGCAGGTGCGCCAAGTATGCATGCTGCAATGCAAGCAGGCCGTCCGGTTGAGTTAGATAATATAGATTATTTTGTAGATGGTGCTTCTGTAAAGCGTGTTGGTGATTATACTTTCGCCATCTGTAAAAATGTGTTGGATGAAGTACACTTGGTACCAGTAGGTAAAATTTGCTCTACCATTTTAGAGATGTACAATGAGGAAGCAATGATTGTGGAGCCCGCAGGCGCCATGTCTCTTGCGGTACTAGATGCTTATGCAGATCAGATTAAAGGAAAGCAAGTATTGTGCATTGTGAGTGGAGGCAATAATGATATCGCAAGAATACAAGAAATACAAGAGCGTTCTTTCATTTATGAAGGCTTGAAAAACTAATATATGACTTAACTTTGTGGTCATTTTATAGTACAAAGGAAAATAAATTATATGCAGGTTTTAAAATTTGGAGGAAGTTCAGTAGGTAAACCAGATGCCATCACAAAAGTGATTGCAATTGTAAAAAAGCTTGTACAAGCCAAGCCTGCTATTGTAGTGGTGTCGGCGATGAGTGGTGTAACGGATCAGTTGATTTTACTTGCACAGAGTGCTTCACAGGGAAATGAAGCCTATAAGACAATCATTCAAAATTTAGAACAAAAACATTTAGATGCCGTACGTGCACTGTTGCCAATACAACAACAATCAGGTACATTGAGCATGGTCAAACAATTGATCAACGAAATTGAATCCAATTGCGAAGGTTTATTTATGCTTAGAGAATTGACTATGCGCATGCAGGATCGTTTAATTAGTTATGGAGAAATTTTATCTTCAAAAATTATTGCTGCAGCTTTTGAGGCTGAGGGCGTCGATCAGGTTTGGGTGGATTCAAGGGCATTGATTAAAACCAATAGTAAATATTTTAGTGCAGTAGTAGATAAAGCATTAACGAATCAAACCATTCAAGCTTATTTTGTATCATCATCTAATCAACATGCATTGTATATCGCACCTGGCTTTATTGCATCAGATGCAGAAGGTAATACGACCACATTAGGAAGAGGTGGATCAGATTATACAGGAGCAATTTATGCCGCAGCATTAAAAGCATCGGTTTTAGAAATTTGGACGGACGTCAGTGGTATGATGACTGCAGATCCAAGAATGGTGCAAAATGCAAAAGAGATTCCAAAAATTTCTTACCAAGAAGCTATGGAGTTATCGCATTTTGGTGCTAAAATCATTTATCCGCCAACGATTCAACCAGTGATGTACGAAAATATTCCTGTGCGAATCAAAAATACTTTTGAGCCGGAGCATCCAGGCACTTTGATTGAAAACGAATCACCTAAAGATGATAATTTTATTCGTGGTATCTCTAGCATCAAAGACATTTGCTTATTAAGCTTAGAGGGCGCGGGTATGGTTGGTATTCCAGGCTTTTCAAAAAGATTGTTTGACGCCCTGGCGAAAAATAAAATTAATGTTATTTTAATTACGCAGAGTTCTTCGGAGCATTCTATCTGCGTTGGTGTGAATGTACAGGATACACATTTAGCAAAAATTGCTGTGGATGCAGAGTTTGAACAGGAGATTAATACACAAGTGGTAGAGCCATTAATTATAGAAAAGGATTTATCTATAATTGCATTGGTGGGAGAGCAAATGCGAAACCATCCAGGTGTCAGTGGTAAAATGTTTGGAGTGCTGGGACGTAATGGGATCAATGTGCGCGCGATCGCACAGGGGTCATCAGAAAAAAACATAACGGCAGTGATTGCATCACAAGATGTACGTAAGGCCATCAATGTATTGCATGAAGAATTTTTTGAAACATCTTATAAGCAAGTTAATGTGTATGTGGCTGGTGCAGGGAATGTAGGGGGCAAGTTAATAGAACAAATTAAAAAACAGGTACCTTATTTGCAATCTACATTAAGACTACAAATTAAAATTGTTGGCATTGCCAATAGTAAAAAACAATTGATCAATTCAGAAGGTATAGATTTAAGTAATTGGAGAGCGCAATTGAGTGCTGCACCCAACGGTACCATCACAGATTATGTAGCTGCAATCCTAGATAATAATTTACGTAACTCAATTTTTGTAGATGTTACTGCCCATGCGACTGTTGCAGACACTTATGCGCAATTATTGAGCAAGGCAATATCGGTGGTGGCTTGTAATAAAATTGCATGTTCATCTCCTTATGTTCATTATGCTAAATTAAAAACATTAGCAAGAACTTATAGTGCAGCCTTTCTTTTTGAAACCAATGTTGGTGCAAGTTTACCCATCATTGGCACATTAAATGATTTAATTCGTAGTGGAGATAAAGTCAATAAAATAGAAGCGGTATTGTCGGGCACATTGAATTTTGTATTTAACAATTATGATGGTACAACATCTTTTGCAAAGGTTGTAAAGCAAGCACAGGATGAAGGTTATACAGAGCCAGACCCTAGATTGGATTTAGGTGGAACAGACGTGATGCGAAAAGTGATGATCTTGGCGCGTGAAGCGGGACATCCATTAGAAATTGAAGACATAGCAAACGAATCATTCTTACCAGCAGCATGCTTTAACGGATCAGTTGCAGATTTCTATATAGAAATGGAAAAGCAAGAAGCACATTTTAAAAAATTATATGATGCAGCCGAAGCGGCAGCATGTAAATTAAAATTTGTAGCAAAGTTCGAAAGAGATGCAAATGGACAAGTTGCAGCAAAAGTGGGATTGCGACATATTCAGCCAAGTTCAGATTTTTATCATTTATATGGGAAGGACAATTTAGTCTTATTCTATTCTGATCGATATCCTGAATTACCATTGGTGATTAAAGGCGCAGGCGCAGGTGCGGATGTAACAGCATCGGGTGTATTTGCAGATATTATTAGAGCAGCAAGGGTATAGCATTTTTAAAAAAAGGTATACAATGTTTGAAATCAATCAATGGATAAAAATAAAGGCTCCGGCCACTGTAGCCAATATGGTGTGCGGTTTTGATATATTGGGTTTTGCCGTAAACAATCCTTATGATGAAATGGAAATGCGAAGAGTAGAAAGTAGTATAAGCACTTCCACTGAAACTGCTGCAAGTTCTATTGCTGCAGCGATTAAGATTATTAATATCGATGATTATAATTTACCAACCGATCCCGAAAAGAATGTTGCTGGTGTGGCCTTGATCGCATTGATTGAAGCCTACGAAGAACAAGTGCAATTAGGTCATCCAAAAGCAACTATACCCATTGGACAACTAGCTTTTGAAGTTAAAATTAATAAATTAATCAAACCCGGTTCTGGTGTTGGATCCAGTGCAGCAAGTTCTGCAGGAGCGGTAGTAGGGGCAAATTATTTATTAGGGGACCTTTTTTCAAAAGACGATTTGGTTAGGTTTGCAATGCATGGAGAAAAATTGGCATCTGGTGTAAAACATGCAGACAATATTGCACCATGTATATTTGGTGGCGTGACCTTGGTTAGAAGTATTTTTCCGCTAGAAGTGATTGCGCTTCCCTCGCCTATTTTACATGTAACTATTGTACATCCACAAATAGAAGTGAAGACCTCGGATGCAAGAAGTATCTTAAAACAAAATATACAATTAAAAGACGCGATTAAGCAATGGGGGAACATAGCGGCCTTGGTAGCAGGTTTGATGAAAGAAGATTATGATTTAATTGGTAGATCCTTGGAAGATGTAATTATTGAACCAGTTAGGTCTATTTTAATTCCAGGATTTGATGAACTGAAGTTAGCTTGTAAAGCAGCTGGTGCATTGGGAGGCGGCATATCAGGATCAGGCCCATCCATCTTTTTTTTAAGTAAGGAACAATCCACCGCTTTAGCAGTAGAGCAAGAAATGAAAAAATTATATACCCGTATAGGTTTACCGCATCATACCTATGTGACTTCAATTAATGCTGCGGGTGTTGAAGTAAATCCATCCTAATGCAATATTATAGTTTAGGAAAACAATCACCGAATGTGGCTTTTAAAACTGCAGCAATAACTGGACAAGCGCCAGATAAGGGATTGTATTTTCCAACTTCGATACCGCAGTTGACTCCTGAACAAATAGAAAGATTCAAAACCTTGGATAAAGCGAGTTTAGCATTCGAAGTGATGCGTCCCTATATTGGAGGCACAATAGACGATGTAAGCTTGCAAAAAATATGTAAAGAGACCATTGATTTTGATTTTCCTTTAGTACCTATCACAAAAAATATCCAATCACTTGAATTATTTCATGGACCTACTCTAGCATTTAAGGATGTAGGTGCAAGATTCATGAGTAGGTGTTTGGGCTATTTTGCAAATGCAGAAAAAAAAAGTAGTTACGATACAACGAAACTAGCAAGTGATTTAACAAGCTTACAAAATAGCAATACCATACTCGTAGCTACCTCTGGAGATACAGGTGGTGCAGTGGCCAATGGTTTTTTAGGTGTAGAAGGTGTACAGGTCATTATTTTGTATCCAAAAGGCAAAGTGAGTCTAATACAGGAATTACAATTGACTACCTGCGGACAAAATATTACTGCCTTAGAAGTTGACGGAAGTTTTGACGATTGCCAGGCGATCGTAAAAGAAGCTTTTATGGATGTGGACTTAAATGCAACTTTTCACTTAACTTCTGCTAATTCAATTAATGTAGCTAGGTGGTTGCCTCAGCAATTGTATTATTTTTTTTCATGGCAACAATGGGTGGCACAATATGGAGATAATACACCTATGCACATCGTAGTGCCTAGTGGCAACTTTGGAAATATTTGTGCAGGCATGATAGCAAAAGCAAGCGGCTTGCCATTGGGGCATTTGGTAGCAGCATGCAATGCCAATAATGTGGTAACAAGGTATTTGAAAACCGGAAATTACGAAGTGAAAAAATCGGTAGAGACTATTTCAAATGCGATGGATGTAGGCAATCCAAGTAATTTTGTGCGTATCCTTGAAATCATGCAACATAATTTTGATCAATTAAAAAATGGCTTGAGTAGTTATAGCTATGACGATGAAGCCACTAAATCAGCCATCACAAGGGTTTACAATGATTATGGCTATATCTTAGATCCACACGGTGCAGTTGCATTTTTAGCAGCAGAAGCCTTGATTCAAGAAAAAGGATATGCCGTTATTTTAGAAACAGCACATCCTGTAAAATTTCCCGAAGTAGTTGAAGCGGCTATTGGAAAAAAATTAAATATTCCTGCATCTGTACAATACTTATTGGATAAACCTAAGCAATCCAAACCACTTGAAGCGAATTACGCATCGTTTAAAAATTGGATGTTAGGTCAATAAAAAAGGCCTCTAAATTAGGAGCCTTTTTTATTAGATGTATTGATTATAAAAAATTGAATATATTTTGAATTTAGGTTTATTTTCCCTTCAAGTATTTATCCAACCAACGACCTTGCTCATACAATAAGTGCAATACATTTTCTTTTCCTCTGTATCCATGCGCTTCATAAGGTAAGTATACAAAACGCACTGTACCTCCATGACCTTTGATGGCTGCATATAAACGCTCACTATTGATTGGGAAAGTACCTGTGTTATCATCCATCTCACCGTGCGTTAATAAAATAGGCGTCTTGATTTTATTAGCATGTGCAAAAGGACTCATGTCTAAATACAATTGAGGTGCTTGCCAGAAAGTTCTGTCTTCGTTTTGAAATCCAAAAGGCGTCAAGGTTCTGTTATAAGCCCCACTGCGCGCAATACCTGCTTTGAATAAATTACTATGCGCTAATACGTTCGCTGTCATGAATGCACCATAACTATGTCCACCAATTCCAAATTTATTACGATCACTCACGCCCATGCCCACTAATTTATCAATTGCTGCATTTGCATTTAAAATTAATTGATTAACAAAAACATCGTTTGGTTTCTTGTCAGGAGAAGTAGCTACAATCGGCATTTCTGCATTGTCTAAGATCGCATAACCTTGTGTCACATAAAAGACAGGAGAACCCCAACTTAATGTAGTAAACTTATGTTGGTTCCCTCTAATCTGACTTGCATCGGCAGCACTTGTAAATTCTCTAGGATAAGCCCAAAGTAAAGTAGGCAAAGGGCCATCTTTTTCTTTGTTATAGCCCTTAGGTAAATACAAGTCGCCTGTTAAATCTACACCGTCGGCTCTTTTATATTTAATTTTTTCTTTTGTTACCCCTTCCATGCTCGCATAAGGATTGCTAAAATTCGTCAATGAAACAGAAGTATTGGCTTGTAAGGCTTTTAAATAATAATTAGGCACTTCTTTTTCTGTTTCTCTACGCGTGATGATTTTTAAAGTAGCAGCATCTAATACATCTACTACATATTCAAAACAATCTTCTTTACTGCGCCAAACAATCTCGTTTGTTTTAGTATCTAAGTTGTAGATAGATAAATAAGGAAGATCTCCTTTATCAGAAGCACCAGTGGTGTTGTTCATTAACACACTACGAGCATTGTTCACTGTGGCAATGACATCTTTACCGAATTTATTTTTATGCGTAACAGGATTACCCAAATTGGTATAGGCGTCTGTTAAGCTTCTTTCATATAAAGTGGTTAAGCTATGTGCAGCGTGATTGTATATGCTGACTTTATAACGTTGTTTGGTTCTTAGCACTTCGGTCACTAAAGCGAGTGTTTCATCACCCCAGCTGATATTTGAAAAACGTGTAGCTGTTTTAAATAATTCTTTAGGCGCTTCGTTAAATGGTGCAGTCATCGCCATCACGGCATCATGAAAAGGTATAGCTTTTTTAATCAATCCACTATCTAAAGGCATCGCATACACAATGGTAGCCGCTTCGTCATCCTTCCACTCAAAACCACGAGGTGCATTTTGTACGTTGTCATAACCACTCGCAGTACCTTCTGCAGAAGGCAATTGCGCAATTGTTTTTACCAAGGCACCAGCCTTATCCAATACTTGCATAGAAGATGCAAAACCATAAGCTGTTACTAAATAAGAGAAAGGTTTATTTAAAGTACGTGTAAGGATATAATTTTTATCAGGAGAGATACTAAAGCTATTGGTCAATGCAGGTGCACCAATTTTAGTTTCCACGCCATTTTTATTTTTAACCAATTGACTCTTCGCTAAAAACTCAAATACATATTCATCAAAAGGAGATTTGATCAAGTCTTGATAAGTGACACTAGGAGCCGCTTTGCCTAAGTTCTCTTGAATAGTTGGGCCTTTAGGTGTGATAGGTCTTTGAGCTAAAGCAGATGCGGTGTTCACATTCACTTTATACATTAGGGTAGCGTCATCTAACCAAACTAAGCTTGCGCCTAAAATTAAATTAGCAGCAGTTTTATTTATTTTTTGACAAGTCAAAGATGATAAATCAATCACGTATACGTCTACCGCATTTGCAGACACATTGTAAAAAGCAATTTTATTTTCTGCAGGATTCCATGTTGGACTCAATGCAGCAATGGTTGCAGGCATGCCTTTAATTACTAAAGCTTTATTTGTAGCAATCACTTTAATGGTCATGCCCTTGATATAATTCTGACGGGTAGGCGAAAAATTGTTTGGATTTAAACGAAGACCAGCAATTTTAAATTCAGCTTGCCCAAGCTCTTCTACTAAAGGATAAGAAGGACGCTCCATTACAAGCATATGTTTTGCATTTCCATCTACACTAATAGATGGTGTAGGCGCTGCTAACAATAAGTCAGCAATTTCTTTTGGTGGAACTTGATAAGCAGTTGCATCTTGTGCAAAACTATTGATGCTCAATAAGGCTAGCATTAAAAAGCCAGTAACAGATCCTATGATTTTTTTCATACAATTGATTTTACCTAAATTAAGATAAAAATCTACATCCAAGCATACCTTCTATCAAAAAATCTCCCAATTGATTCTTAAATAATCCACGCATTTGGGTTAAAAATAGGCGTTTAAAAAAACGGCCCCTAAAATAGGAGCCGTCTCAATTCAAAAGTATAGTTAACAGCTGGTAATATTTTTTAAATAACTGCTAGCTAGTTTTAATTATTTTCTGATGATCAATTTTTCAGGTGCTCTTCTTACTTTCTTAGCCCCTGATAAATAATCATTTGCAGCATCTCTGTAACCTAAAGTCACGGCTACTGCACTGTGTAAGCCTAATGCTGTTAAACCTAATATTTCATCGACTGCGTCTGGCTTAAATCCTTCCATTGGTGTTGCATCAATCTCCTCAGCAGCAGCAGCAACCAATGCAAATCCTAAAGCAAGATAAGCTTGCTTGTCTGCCCATACTCTTGCTTGTTCAGGCGTCTTGTTTTTGAATGAACCATTAATGGCACCAGAAAAATCATTTAAAGTATCTACTGCTACACCTCTTTCCGCTGCAATTTCTTGCATGTACTCTGCTATTTCTTTCTCAGAAATAGTATTCCAAGCTGCAAAAACAATGACAGCCGACCCGTCCACCACTTGTGCTTGATTGTAAAATGCAGGAAGTAATTTTTTTCTTGTTTCTTCATCTTCTACTACAATAATAGAATAAGGCGTTAAACCAAAGCCACTAGGTGCTAAGCGAGTCGCTTCAATGATGGTATCTAATTTTTCTGCAGGAATTTTAGTTCCGTTCATTTTCTTTACTGCGTAGCGCCATTTAAGGCTGTCTAATAAACTCATTGTATGTTGTTTTATATTTATTTCAATGTTTGAACATCAAAGTTAAACTAATTAAGTGATCCTGCCTAATAAACAATCGCAATATGAAATAGTTTAAAACGAGTAACTTTATCGTATGCTATTTAATAAAACCTTTAAGCAGTTTCTTGCACTAGCTATGCTAGTGGTTTTTGCATTTAGCATCACGCCACAAAAATCGATTCACGATTTAGTTGCGGAACATATGGATCCAACCAGTTGTTCAGTGCATAAGGATTTGCCCATTGAGCAAATTGAAAACGCAGCACTGCATTGTAGTTTTGATTTTCAGTTAGCCACGACGCCTTTTGTGGACTACGATTTTAGTATAGAAATTGCAATACCTATTGTAGCAAAAGCGCGTAATATAAATTATGCTGCAGCGCCTATTGAGCAATACGCTATCATCTCTGACTCTCGTGGTCCCCCATCTTTTATTTGTTAGAAATATAATTGACTTATGAGTAAGTTGATTACGTATGAATAGGCATCCCTCTATTTACGGATAGTAGATGCAGATTGTGTTTGAATAACAAATAATAATAGTCATGAAAAAATATTTATATGCTGCACTCTTAATGAGTATAGGATTGGTTTTTACAAGCTTAGCAATAGCGCAACAATTTACATTAACAGGAAAAGTTTTTGATAAAGCCACAGGTAAAATATTACCAGGTGCAAGTGTCTATCTTCCAGAAATTAAAAAAGGCATCCTTGCAAATAAAGAGGGTGTTTTCATAATCAATATCGAAAAAGGCTCGCATGTGTTGGAGATTAGTTATGTGGGCTATGCCACCGATGTAGAAAACATCAAACTGCAAAATAACTTAGAGCAAAATTTTTATCTAAATAGTTCGGTATTAGAAGGAGGCAATGTGATTGTCACTAGTTTTTTAAGAGCCACATCTACAAGACGCACGCCCACGCCAGTGACCATTATTAAAAAGGAAGAATTATTCCGAGGTGTGTCTAGTAATTTAATTGACGCCTTATCTAAAGTACCCGGTGTGTCGCAGATTTCAACAGGGCCAGCAATTTCAAAACCAATCATTCGTGGATTGGGTTACAACCGTGTGGTGGTGATGAACGACGGGATTAGACAAGAGGGACAACAATGGGGTGATGAGCATGGTATTGAAGTTGATGAATACAATGTTAGCCGAACAGAAGTATTGAAAGTGCCTGCATCCTTGATTTACGGGTCGGATGCCTTAGCGGGTGTCATCAATATTATTTCCAATGTCCCAGTGAGTGAAGGGGTGCTTAAAGGAAATGTATTTTCCAATTATCAAACCAATAATCGAATGATGGGGAATCATTTTGACATTGCAGGTAATAAAAATGGATTTATTTGGGGGGTTAATTATAGTGCAAAAAACGTAGGCGATTATAAAAATAAATATGACGGATCTGTTTTTAATTCAAGATTTTTAGAACGCAATGGTGGTGGCTATATTGGTATTGAAAAAGACTGGGGGTATTTACAATTGTCTTTCAGTAATTTTTACCAACACCTAGGTATTATAGAAGGTGATCGCGCTGCAAATGGTCGGTTTATGATGCTGAAGGATTTGGGTGGTATTGCAGAGGAAGTGATTGTAGATGCTGCAGAGGAAAAAAGATTTACACCTCGTGTGCCAATGCAAAAAATCCAACACACTAAATACACTTTAGATAATAATGTTAAAATTGGCAATGACCGATTGAAAGCCACATTTGGATTACAAAGAAACCAAAGAATGGAATTTGGCAATGCATTAGACTTAGATGAAAAAGAATTGTTTTTTGATTTAAATACATTCAATTACTCGGTACAATATTTACAAGCAGAAAAAAATAATTGGAAAAATACATTTGGTGTAAATGGTATGCGTCAAACCAATACCAATAGAGGTGAGGAAGCCTTGGTGCCAGATTATACTAGTTTTGATATTGGTGCATTTTACTATACTCAAAAAAGAACAGACAAAACAAGTTGGAGTGGAGGGTTACGCTATGACCAAAAGTATATGAACTATATTGATCCTGCACAATTTGTATGTCCTCCAGGCTTAGCATGTATTGCGTTGTATGACCCTAAAGAGAGTAATAAACAATTCAATAATTTTTCGGGAGCAATAGGTGTAGCGCATGATTTGAGTGATCAGCTCACTTTGAAATTTAATATCGCACGAGGATTCCGCGCACCGAATATGGCGGAGTTGGCTTCTTATGGCGCGCACGAAGGCACTAATAGATTCGAGTATGGTAATGAATTATTAAAATCTGAAAAGAGCTTACAATTTGATGCTGCAGTAGAATGGAGCAATGAACATATCAGTGTTGCAGGGAATGTATTTTATAATACGGTGAGCGATTATATCTTTTATCAAAAATTATCTGCAGTTGGTGGAGGAGATTCAATCATCATGGACTATGCACATAGTTTAGATGGAGATAAATTGTATGCTTTTGCATTTAGACAAAAAGATGCACACTTGTATGGTGCAGAATTCAATATCGATATTCATCCACACCCATTAGATTGGTTGCATGTAGAGAATAGTGTGAGTTTGATTCGTGGACAATTTAAAGAAGCATTAGATGACTCCAAAAATTTACCAGGTATTCCAAGTGCAAGATGGTTGTCTGAAATTAGGATCGAACTATTCAAAAAATCAAAAGCGATCAAGAATAGTTTTATCAATGTACAATTAGACAATGTGTTTGCACAAAACAATCCTTTTACTGGATACAATACAGAAACACAAACACCAGCTTACACTTTATTGAATATTGGCTATAGCACGCAGATACAACATCGCAATAAAACATTATTCAGTCTGTCATTGGTGGGACAAAATATTACGGATGTGGCGTATCAACATCACTTGAATCGTCTAAAGTATGGTCCAGTGAATGAGGCCACCGGCCGCATGGGTGTATTTAATATGGGCCGCAATTTTAGTTTCAAAGTGAATATTCCGATTGGGAATTAATATTAATTGTGAAATAACTCAATGGGTTGATTTTTTTACCCATTGAGTTACTTCATTATACAATTAAATCAGTTGCATAGTAAGATAGATAAAACCCAAATTCGCAATAGTTCTAAAGTAAAGCCAATTTTTAGTAGACTTTTCTATAGTTTCTTTGTCTTTTATTATTTTATAAATTAAATATATAATGAGACTTAGATTTATCGCCCATGCAATTGCTAATATGATAACAAGTGTTTGATTTAGATATAAGCGTTTACTAATTGAGTAAAAGATATATAATAGAAGCGTATTAAAACTTGTTAAATCATTTAAAGATTCTTTCATAAATTTTCTTTCTTATACAATTTAATCCAGGACTTTCATAAAAAGATCGAACTTAGAATAGACTCTAAGCATTTATTTTTCATTAGCAATTTCTAGTGCTTTAATAATCAAAGCATCACTAATTCTAAAATTAGTAGTTTGTATTTTTTCTAAATAATATTTTACTGAATGAATGAAACCGAGTCTCTTTGCAGTTATTAAAATACCAACACTGCCAGTAAATCTTAAACTTAATGTAGTTGCAATTTTTCGTGCCTTTAAATCGTCAATTATTAAGAATCCATCATTTTCTAATGCATTCATGATAATACTAGATTCTCCTGGCCCTAAATTAAAGTTCTTTAAAAAGGATTGCTCAAAATTATAAGCTGGCTCAATGATTATCCAAGAAGGTAAAGTTTCATTCCACTCTGCATTAATAAAGTTTGTAATAAAAACATTACCATAAATCTTATTTAAAAGGTCTATGGCTTCGATTTTATTTAGAATGATAAGTGTGCTTGTATCAACGTATACTTTCTCTTGCATTGCTTACATCTGATTCTAAATCAGATGCAGGATGATTGATAACAGACACATTGTAATTTTTTAGTAAATCCATAAATTCTGAGATAGTGTAACCGGCACTTCTTGCAGCTTGACTCATAGTAAGTCTCCCAGCTTCAAAAAGCTTGGCAGCTAAAAAAGTTTTTAATTCTTGATTATCTGCTTTTAGCTCGTCAGGTAATTCCAATTCTATGGTTTTCATTTTACTAAATTAATACTTATATCTTTTAAACAATCAATTTGTTTCCTGCATTTGATCGGGTGATAAATATGCCTGAAATTCAATTTTATTATAATGCACATTTAAAGTATTTCTACTTTAAATTTTTACTAACTTGTACCTACTTATTAGACTATTTTCTAAAACATCCACTATGAAAAAAACATCCTTAATTCTTTTATCCATTCTCATTGCCATGACAAGTATTGCGCAGCAAGTGAAAACGCCTGCAGCTGCTGTATCCAAAGGTTTAACTAAAGAGGAACAGCAAGTGATGGCTTGGATTGATGCGCATATGCCCCAGGCAATTGAGATGCTTAAGGAGTCGGTGAATATCAATAGTGGGACTTTAAATATAGAGGGTGTAAAAAAAGTAGGTGCCTTGTTTGCGAAGGAATTTGAAAAAGCAGGATTTGCGACTGAGTGGGTTGCGATGCCGGACTCTATCAAACGTGCGGGGCATTTAGTGGCGAGTCGTAAGTCAGGTAAAAGAAAACGCCTCTTCCTCATCGGACATTTAGATACGGTCTTTGAACCAGACATGCCAGCCAATCCGTTTACCATGTTGAACGATTCTACTGCAACGGGTCAAGGGGTGAACGATATGAAAGGTGGCGACGTGGTGGTGATTATGGCATTGCAAGCATTGGAGCAAGCGGGCTTATTAAAAAACACCGACATCACTGCTTATTTTACAGGTGACGAGGAGCATGCGGGTTATCCAAGAGAAGTGACAAGAGGCGATTTTATCAATCGAGCCAAGCAGGCAGATATTGCTTTGGCATTTGAAGGGGCGAATGGATTGAACTCCGTGGCCACCGGAAGAAGGGGCGCGAGTGGATGGAAACTAGATGTGATCGGAAAAACAGGACATAGTTCGGGGGTATTCACGCCAGGCGCGGGTTATGGCGCTATTTATGAAGCTGCAAGAATCTTGAATCAGTTTAGAGAAACCCTTAGTAAAGAAAAATACTTGACTTTTAATCCCGGCATTATCATAGGTGGATCAGACATAGAATACAATGACGCCACTTCAAAAGGCGCGGCCATTGCCAAAACCAATATTATTTCACCGGCGGTGACGGTGACTGGGGACTTAAGGTTCTTGACCGAAGACCAAAAAGACCGCGCCAGGGTCAAAATGAAGGAAATTGTAGCGCAAAACCTAGCTCAAACCAGTGCCAAAATCAGTTTTGTGGACGGGATACCAAGTATGGCGCCGACCGAGGGCAATAACCAAGTTTTAAGTGTAATCAATTCAATATCAATGGATATGGGTGTTGGCGCCACTGTGGCGGGCGACCCAGGATCCCGCGGCGCAGGGGATATTTCCTATGTAGCGGCTTATGTGGATTGTATTGATGGATTGGGGGCATCGGGACGCGGCGCGCACGCGCCGGGCGAAACCATCCACTTAAATCAACTCCCATTTTTGATTAAAAGAGCGGCGTTGACGATTTATAGATTGAGTAGATAGAATAAGTTGAAGGAGGGATTCAAAATAGAAGGTCAAAAATGCGCTACAATTGTGAGCAAGCATTGTGCCATTTTTTATTTATACTAATTAAATTAGTTGAACCATTAACTGAATTATTTATGAAAAGTATGTTCAATTAATTTAAATCAAACTTAATTTTTTAATGCGTCGCTAAGTATTTTATTTCACTAAAACTTAGGGCTCTACTGTAAACTCTTACTTCATCAATTGCTCCTTTAAAAAACGAGGGATCATTTGGTGCAGAGCATTTTCCAATTTTTAATGGGCCGCCTTCTTTAGTATTCACTTTTAAAGTTAAATCATATTCTGCAAGTCTGCTTATTAGTAGGACTGCATCCTGATAAATTTTTATATTGTTTACTTTTGGATTATCAGTATCTATTAAGTAAACATAATGATGCCAGCTATTATCATTTATTTTAAAAGGTGTTTGGTAGGTAATGGCACTTGCTCCAATATTTGAAGTTGGACCTATTGCATCAAAATTAAAATAACCATCAAATCTGTGACCATCAGTAGCAGGGCCCCAAGATACAGCAGCCATAGGGCTTTTATAATTATTTGATAAATCTAATCTTGCCCAAAAAGCTAAAGTACGTTTTGAAGTACCTAATACACCTTGATAATTTGTTTGAATATAGTCAGATTTTCCATTAAATAAATAGGCTGAATTTAGTTCATTAAATCGATCGGTTGTTAGAGTTGCTCCAATAATTGTTGAAGTATATTTTGAACTAGTAAAATTATTTGCATTATTATTAAATGGGTAATAAACTTCAAGCGATGAAGATAATGTACCAGGAGAATTTGTCATTTCAAAAAATAATAAATTGATTGCTTCTAATACTAAATTGTATTGCTCAATCAATGAATCTAGTTTTTTAGTAATAAATGCAACATCTGCATCTGGAGCATTAAGTTCACTCATTAAACCATTAACTTGAAGTTGAATGATATTAAGTTGGTTATTTAAAGAATCAATTTTATTTGAAATTTTAGATATGGCTCCAATATTTAAAGCAATTGCCTTAGATAAAGAATCTGTTTTTTTAATAAAAAAAAGAATCTCATCATTTGTTTTCTTTTTGTCTACAGTTGCACTTACTTGTTTCTCACAAGAACTTAATAGTATTAAAACAATTAAAGAAAGTAGAATGGATTTCATATTAGTAAAAGTAGATAAAATTTGCAAAAAAAGTAACAGCTTATATTAGTGATTTGACATTATATAAAATATTGATTATCAATAATATATGATAAATTGAATTATAACTTAAGAACATAGTTTATTTCAATTGTTTTTTAGAAAATGGGTGAAGAACGACTAACAAAACAAAGTTAAAATCTTGAAAAAAATCTAAACGTAAATAAACCCTATAAGGGTATTTTAATATGAAAAATCTATTTCATATGAGTAGTTTATATATGAAAAAAAATTAGTATAATCTATGTCATCTGTCTATCTTTACAAGGTATTAAATGATTAAGATGAAACTGTGTTTATATGAATTCAAATAAAAATTTAGTAGTTGTAACTTGGAATGGCGGGGATGAAATACCTTATTCTCATGTGCATTTTGATGTAAATAAAAATTTCGACCTTTTATTGTTTAATAATTCAGGTAAATCAGGTGATATTGAAAAATATAATGTACCATATGAACATTATATAACCGAGAAAACAGAGAATAAGGGTGAGATTTTTCATCATTTAACCAAATATTTATCGAGTCAACAATTGGAATACAACTATGTTGGAGTGATTGACGATGATATCATCTTTAAAGTTTCTGACTTTAATTATATGTTACACATTGCAGAAATACATCAATTGGATGTTTTCCAGCCTTCAATTTCTAAGGATAGCTTTTTTAGCCATAGAAAGTTTGTAAATAGATCTGATTTATTAGTCTCTATGATAGATTGGGTGGAAATTATGGCACCATTCTATAGACAAAATTTATTGTTGGCATGTGAACCCTATTTTTTGAAAACCATTTCTGGACAAGGAGTAGACTGCTATTTGATGCCAGTGCTTCAAATAATTCATAATCAAACAGCAACAGGTATTATTCATGCTATTCAAATAAAGCATGCTAGACCAATTAGGAGTCATCAAAGAATTTATGGAAATGGTTTGAATAATGAACAAGAGATAGAAATAATTAGACAAGCTTCAATTTCATTAATTAATTTAAACGAAAATAAAAATCTGTTTAATAAAGATTTTAGAAGATTAATTTTAAAAGAAGGGAATGCAACTTTAATTGAAATAGAAATCAATTATAAAAAAGTTCGCAATTCAATTAAAAACTTAATTACCTTAATTAAGGAATTATCTCATTACTAGAAAAAAGAATTAAATGAAAATAAATTCAATATTTGAAGCTGAAATTGCGGGCGTGAAGCTTATTCAATTTGAAAGATTTTTAGATAAACGTGGATATTTCTCCGAAACATTCAGGGATTCAGATTTTCTTGAAAAAAATCTTGGAATATTTCCTAATAGTATATTGCAAACAAATGAAAGTTATTCAAGAAGAAATGTTCTAAGAGGTTTGCACTTTCAATGGAACCAACCAATGGGCAAGTTGGTTAGAACAATTACTGGTCATATGGTTGATTTGATATTAGATTTAAGAATTGGCTCGTCTACACAAGGCAAAATAATGGCATTCAACATGCCAATTGCTCCACATGATACAACCTCAAATTGGATATGGGTTCCAGAAGGATGCGCCCACGGTAATTTCTTTTTAGAAGATTCATATATAGAATACTATTGCTCTGCTTCATATAATGGCAATTGTGAGTCTGGGGTATCTCCATTTGCTTCAGATATAGACTGGAGTATTTGTGACTCCAAATTAAAGAATTTGTTCTTTGATATGAAAGACAGTTTCATTACTACAAGTAAAGATTTGAATGGTCATAGTGTAGAAAGTTGGATGAGCTCTTCAGACGCAGAAAATTTTAAATTCTAAGCAATGAGGCATATTCTTATTACAGGTGGAACAGGCAAGCTTGGAACTGCACTGACAAATATTATGGAAGGTGTTCATATTGGTACAAGACAAAATTTTGACTTTACGAATCATGCAATGATGTTGAATTTTTTAAATTGTAATTCTGATATCAATACAATAGTCCATTGTGGTGCAATGGTTTCTCCACCTAAAGTGAATGAACAAGTTGATAAAGCTATTCATGATAATATTCTAGGTACTGCTTTATTAAGTTCAATCTGTTTTCAAAGAAATATTCGACTAATCTATATATCTACTGACTATGTTTTTTCTGGCGAGAAAGGAAACTATAATGAATTAGATGAACTCATGCCGCAGAATAAATATGCATGGTCTAAATTAGGTGGAGAATGTGCTGTTCAAATGTTACATGATTTTGTAATCATTAGAATGTCTTTTGGTCCAGATATTTTCCCATATCCAGCTGCATTCATAGATCAATTTACTTCAAGAGAATCAGCATCAGAAATAGTAAAAAAAATAAAAAATATTGTATTATCCACTTTTAAGGGTGTTATTCATATTGGTGGTTCAAGAAAAAGCGTTTATGATTATGCATTGAGTATAGGAGCAAAGAACATTAATGCAATTAGTATAAATGACATGAATGTAAAAATGCCTAAGGATACTTCACTAAATACAGACTTATATAAAAATACTTTTAAATAAATGAAAAATATATTACTAGCTGGTGGCGCAGGTTACATTGGCACAGAATTATGTAAAAGATTATTAAGATTAGACTATCAAATTACTGTCATAGATGACCTGTGGTTTGGTAATAATTTAGATCCTGCAATTAAATTGATTCAAAAAGATATTTTCAAAGTTAACTACAAGGATTTAGAGGGCTTTGATATTGTAATTTTTTTAGCTGGTGTTTCTAATGATCCTATGGCTGAATTTAGTCCATCCGAAAATTTCATACAAAATGCAGCATGTCCTGCCTATTTATCATATGAAAGTAAACGTGCTGGCGTAAAGCGCTTTATCTATGGATCTTCTTGTTCGGTATATGGTTACACTGTTGATGAATTATACGACGAAAATTCTCCAACAACATGTGCCTATCCTTATGGAATATCAAAATTGCAAGGTGAGAATGGTGTGATGCAATTAGCAGATGAACAATTTTCTGTGATTTCTTTAAGACAAGGTACCGTTTGTGGATATAGCGATAGAATGAGGTTTGATTTAGTTATAAATACGATGTTTAAAAATGCTTTGATGCATGGGGAAATTACTGTGAACAACCCATCTATCTGGCGTCCAATTTTTCATATTCAAGATGCATGTACTGCTTATATCAGGGCTATTCAAGCGCCTGACAATATATCTGGGGTATTTAATGTGGCTTCGGACAATTATACATTGGGTCAAATTGGCGATGTTGTTAGTGTAGAAATGTCTAAGCTGTTAAACAAAGAAATAAAAGTGCATATAAATGATGTAAAGGACTTTAGAAATTATAAAGTATCGATACAGCATGCAAAGCTTACACTAGGTTTTACTCCAATTTATACAGTTAAGGACATTATTCATGACCTCTTTCAAAAGACCTCAAATATTACAAATTTAGAGGATGAAAAATTTTATAATATCAAAGTTTTTAAAAGTTTAGGTAAAATTTAATTCAATGAAAATATTTTTACAAATCATATTCTTTTCCTTGTTGAGTATTACAGTAATTGCGCAACATGATACTTTAAAAATTGGACAGTTTTTAATTAGTAAGTCTCAATCTAACTTGAATAAGAGTTGGGAGCAAATCATTAGAAATAGAGACTTAAAAGCTGTAAAGGTTGTTTATGAAAAAAACAAAGATTTAGAATATAAACAATTTGAAACAAGTTGGTTTGCTTTTGATCTAGCACTTGTAAACTACCTTGATGAAACAAAATACCTAGAGAATAAGCCATTAAGTAATCCGACGATTGGTGAACCAATGTCAAAATTAAAAATGCAACTAAACAATGGTAAATCAACCAATGTTAACATTTGGATAGTTCAACAAAAGTATAGATTTAAAGACCCATCATTTTATTTAAAATATGGTTTAGGTGTTGAGATGTTTAATTTTAGGCATGAGTATAGTATAAATTATAGAAAGCACGATGCGATGTTTATTTATTTGAGTAAAGATAATTTTGAAAAAAATAAATTGTTTACAAGTTATATTTCTGCTCCAATACAATTAGGGTATGATTTTAAATTAAAAAATAATAAATTAATTGGATTAAGTGGAGGATTCATAACAGGTTATTTATATAAATCTTATAACAAACAAATAAGTCGAGAACTAGGAAAAGAAAAGTATCATGGAAATTATAGTTTAAGAGATATTAGACTAGCTGGTGTATTTGAAATCAGGATCGATCAGATAAAGTTCTTTGGAACAGCATCATTGCAAAATATGTTAGATAAGATGAATACGAATCAGTCATTGTATCCATATAGCTTTGGACTAAGATTTAGTAAATTATAAGCTGGTATTTACGACTTTGAAATTAAAACAGAATGATGATTTTTAGGAATAGATTTTTTTTAGTGCTTATAAGTATGCTTATTTTAGGTAAAGCATATACTCAGTCTATTCCTGTTGGTACAGTTGGCGATGAATATTTTAGAATCTTACAATTACAGGGTAAAATTGATCCTAAATACTCATTTTCTTCTAGACCAAATTTTTTAACTAATAAGTTTCCTGTCGATAGTTTTTATCAATTGATAGATTCGAATTTGAATACGAATATTGCATTAAAGACTAGGTTTGTAGAATTTAGGCCATTGCTTGCACAGATAAGGTCACAATACAATTCATTACATCCTCATGGTTGGAATGATGAAGGTATGATCAAGGCAAAGGGAATTCAAACCATGGCAAGAATTGGTGTTTATACCAGAATTGGTCCATTGCATATTCAGTTTATGCCAGAGCATGTCAATGCAGAAAATCCTCCATATGAAATTAGTGATGAGTTTGGTACAATCACAAAAGATAGGTACGAACAAAACTTTATTGGACAGTCAAGCGTAAGATTAAATTTAAGTGCTGTATCAATAGGTTTTTCTAATGAAAATATTTACTGGGGACCTGGACAATATGGCGCTCTAATTATGAGCAATAATGCCCCAGGGTTTGCACATTATACCTTTAATACAATTAGACCAATTAAAACATTTTTAGGAAGTTTTGAGTTTCAATTGGTTACTGGAAGATTAGAACAAAATCCTATGGCTCCTTTTGAAACGATATCTCTTAAAAATAATCCGGTCTGGAAAGAACCTAGAATTTTTAATGGATTAAACATGGTCTTTCAACCCAAATTTTTCCCTAATTTATTTATTGGTATCAATCGTGCATACCAATATTCTGAATTAAATATAGAGCAACAAGGCAATGGTTTTGTAGATAAATATTTGCCCGTCTTTTCAAAAGTGTTTAAATCTTCTGTTGGCGGTACTGATGAAGATAAAATTGAAAGGGATCAACAATTGAGTTTTTATACAAGATGGTTATTTCCAAAATCAAATGCCGAAATGTATTTTGAATATGGCTGGAATGACCACAAAGATAATTTTAGGGATTTTTGGATAGATCCAGAACATGCAGCTACTTACCTAATTGGATTCAAAAAATTAAAACCATTATCTAAGAATCGTTGGCTTGAATTAAATGCTGAAATTATTCAAACTGCACAAACAATAGATTATTTAGTTAGAACCGCAGGAGACTGGTATATATATCCTAATGGCGGTTATAATCATTTTAACCAAATTTTAGGTGCTGGTACTGGACGAGGAAATAATGTTCAAACTTTGAATGTAAATATACTCAAAGGGCTATCTAAATTAGGGATGAAATTACAACGTATTCAGCACCAGCCAACACCAGCAAATAATAGCTACGCGTTTGAGTCTCTAGGATTAAGGCCATTAAGATGGACTGATATTGGTATAGGCTTTAATGCACAAAAGCGTTGGAAAAATCTAATTATTGCGCCAGAAGTGAATTTTATTAATTCAATGAATTATGCCTGGACATTTAGATCAAATTTTAATTTATTCGCACAACTCAATGTAACCTACCTATGGTAAATAAAAGTACAAAGTTGTTAGTGCGACTTTCGTTATTACTAGCTACATTATTATGGAGTCAATTACAAGCACAGCAAATTGATTTAAATAATATTGCGCTGATGGATGTAAATAGGGTATCGTCATTACTTGACACTTCATCTAGCTCAAATTCATACACAATACGAAATAGTTCTGTAGTATTTAATGCAAATGTAAAGAGTTGGAAAAAAGTATTTGTAAATCATTTTTCCGCAATGAGTCATTTGCAAGAAAATTCTAATCTTCCATTTGGTTTCAATGATGGATCGATGATTCCTTCTGTTGGGAAACAGCATTTTTATAACTTTCAAGTAGGAGTGCAGTGGGGAAATTTTACTTTACAATTTGCACCTGAAAAAGTGAATGCAGAAAATTTCGCTGTCCAAGGTTTAGGGAATGATTTTGACGGGTCTGCTAATGGAAATCCTGGAAACTTTTGGAGAAGATATTATGAAATCTCAGAAAATATAATAGAAGCCCCTAATACACATTTTAACAAAAAAAGTGATGAGAATTTCATTGGACAAACAAGTATTAAGTATCACACAAAAAATGTCAGCTTTGGTATTTCAACCGAAAACCTATGGTGGGGCCCAGGTATACATTATTCACTCGTTTTAACTAATAATGCACCTGGATTTTTGCATTACAGTATCAATACAAATAAACCAATTCATACGTTTATAGGAAATATTGAAGTGCAGTTTATCGGCGGAAGTTTACAAAATGGGTTTTTAAAACCTTCTGAAAATAATAATCCATATGCGGCGCAATGGTATACTCCTAAGGATCCTAATGAGCGATATATCACTGGGATGATTTTAACTATAAATCCCAAATGGACAAAAAATTTGTTTTTAGGCTTAAGTAATATGGCATATATCTATCAAAGAGATATGAATGGCCTAGAAGATGCAACAGCTCTAAGTAATTTTTCTAAATATACTAGTTTAAAGAAAAGACCAGCTTTGGGAGCAGTTTTTTTAAGGTATGCATTACCGAAAGACCATGCAGAAGTTTTTTTTGAATATGGAAGAAATGATAGAGGAGCCACACCAATCAACATATTATATGATAGTGTAGCAACAGGTTACGTAGCTGGAGTAAGAAAGTTGTTTCCTTTATCAAGCAACTCAAAATATGGGGCTATATCATTAAATATTGAAATTGTTCAACTAAAGATGCCTCAGGCTAATTTAATTTGGGATGCTAACCTAATGTCAAAACAATCAAGCTGGTATACCAATAAGCAAGTAAGGCAAGGCTATACCAATAAGGGACAAATTCTTGGATCTTACGTAGGTCCGGGCGGAAGTGGTCAGATTATGCAGCTTGCTTGGGTAAAAGGGATGAATAAAATAGGTGCTGGTATCGAAAGAGTCAGTCACAATAAGGATTTTTATTACTATAATTATTTTAATGGACTTACCTATCCAGGCCCAAATTTTAAATATTGGTCAGATTTTATATATTCCTTCTATATGAGAGTTAAAGTTGGTAATTTTATCTTGGCTTCAGAAGTAAAGAAATCGGAATCTTATAATTATTTATGGACAAAAACAGGTAATGGAGGATTGTATGGACCTTCAGACACAGATAGAACAAACACTCAATTTAATATTTCTTTGAGGTATCTTTTTAACAGAAAATTTTAATTATGGAACAAAATAATGCCTTAAAATTATCAGATGTTTTTTTATTGGTAAAAAAGTTTTTTAACTTATATAAGTCATTTAAAACAATTAATTATATTCTAATTATCTCTTTTACAACAGCCTGCTTATTATTTTACTTCATAGAAAAGCCAAAATACGAGGCAAATGCATCTTTTGTATTAATGGAGGGCTCTGGATCAAAAGGCGGTGGATTAGCTAGCCTAGGTTCTCAGTTTGGTATTGATATAGGTTCATTAGGTGGTCAATCAAATAGTATTTTTACCGGCGATAATATTTTTGATATTTTTAAAACAAGAAGAATTATTGAAAATGTTTTATTAAGTGAATTTAATGACGAAATAAAAGGTGCTGAAAAGAAAACATTTGCAGACGCCTATTTAAAAATGTACCCCTCATTTATAAAAACTGTTATTTTAGGTAAACAATCAAATATTGGAACCTTTTATGGGTATGATAATAAACTATATGCCGATAGGACAAAAGATAGTATTTTAAGTAAGATTTTTGAAAAAATGATAAAGAACAATCTAATTGTTCAACAGTCAAATAAAAAAGGCTCAATTATACAGGTTAAATTAACAACAAATAATGAATTATTTTCAAAGCTTTTCACAGAAAAATTAATCGAAGAGGTTAAAACATTTTATTTAAATATTAATAATACGAATACTCAGATTGTCTTATTGAACTTACAAAAAAAAGCAGATTCACTTCAAGGCCTACTTTATCAAAAATCATTACAATCAAACAGGTTACTTAATGCTAATAATGGGCTAACGACCTATTCAGCAACAGAAGAGATTTCACAAAAAGATAAAACAGTTACTTATACACTTTATTCAGAAGTCATTAAAAATATTGAACTTACAAAAATGTCTCAGGCTCAACAAACTCCTATTTTTGAAATTGTTGAAACACCAAGACTGCCATTAGAAAATAATAAATTAGAGTTTTACGAACTGCTTTTATTTGGGTTAGTGGGCGGCTATATTTTAAGTTTATTACATGCTATTATAAAATATATTTTCATCTAATGCATATTTTAGCACTTAGAAGTTATGGAGATTATGTTATTTTGTTGAATTCAATAAAAAATGCTGATTTAAAGCAAGATGTACAAATAATTGCCTCCAATCATCTGAAGCCTATACACGAAGCTCTGAATGTCAATTTTTCAACTAATTTCAATTTTATTTTTAAAGATCTTGGCATTAAAAATGGCTTGTTGGGTTTTTTCACAAACAAACATTTTTTTAGTTTCAACACGATTCATGAAATTTTAAAACTATCAAAATCTTTAAAAAGTTTGAAAATAAATAAAGAAAAATTATTTTTAGAACATCATACAAGAAAGTTTTTACTAAGTGTTTTTTTAAGTAGAAAGCTGGATTTTTTATATAAAAGTGGAAATGTGTATGATGCACTTGGACGTTTTTTTGGATTCGAATCAATTGATAAAACATTTCAATTATCAGAAGTACATCCCAAAAACAAAGTGTTAATTTTTCCTGATTCTCGTAAAAAGCATAAAGTAATCAACGAAGAAACAATGAGGCAATTAAGTAGCAGCTTGAATAATTTAAATGTTGAATTTAAGATTGCTAAATTTTGTCAAAAAAATAAAGAATATAGTGCTTTAAATAATCAAATCGTGTATAGAGACTTTAAAGAGTTAATTTTATTGATATCAGAATGTGATTTTGTAATTGCAAGTGATAGTGTTCCTGTACATATAGCTGAATTTCTAGAAAAACAACATATCATTTTATACAATGATAAAATTAATTATAATTGGTTAACGCCATTCGCTAAAAAGTATCATAGGTTTACTACTTTCAAAGAAACACCAATTTTTATCAACAAATATTTTAACTCAACATGTTAACATATTTAGTGTCATCTAAAGACGAGTTAGAGCGTTTAACGCATATAGAAGCACTTAAAATGCTTTTTCCGGATGTAATTACTATAGAAGCAATCTATCCTAACAAGACATATATTCCATTTTATAGCCAAATCAAGTCTATTTCTAAAACCAGAACAGGAGCTGCTTTATCTGACGGTGCATTAGGATGTTTATTATCCCATAGGCTAATTTGGAGACATTTTATAAACCAACAAGACCAAGATTTCTGCTTAATATTGGAATCTGACAGCAAAATTGACAATCTGAATATAATTCAAACCCAAAAAGAAAGTATAAGTGCGCAATATGACTTATTTTTTTGGGGTGCTTTCGACAACAGAATGAAATTATTACAATCAACTAAAATGCGTTTATCCGATCAGTATCAAATTGGAACTCCTTTAGTTCATTCTTTATATTGCACTTATGGTTACTCTGTTAATAAAGCAAGCGCTAAATTCTTATTAGAAAGTACTAAAAAGTTCAATTATCCTGTTGATTATTGGAAATTGAGATTAAAAGACAGCTCTTTAAGGGTTGGCGGTATCTTACCCAATATTATTACAACTGTAACTACATTTAAAAGTACTATCAGTTATTCGAATGAGGGTATACTTAAAATATTATTTGATAGAATGATTAACTTTAAAAACAGCATCATTTCATTTTTTAAGTGAATAAAATACTACAACTATATAAAACAATTTTTATTAGCACGCTAGCTTTATACATTTATCTTGGAAAAGGTATTGCTTATGGTTATTTTGCAGAGTTTTTATTACTTATAGGAATTCTATTATTAATAAAACATCGGAGGTCAGTTAGCCTAATAAAAGGAAGCAGCTCTTATATTTTATACTTCCTACTTTTGATTAATATATTATATCTGGCACGGGGAATAGTGCATTTTGGTTTTATAGACACAATTAGAGATAGTTTTATTCTTAATTATATTTATTTTGTCTTTATTCTTCTTTTATTTCAAGATACTATATCAGATTTATTAAAATCAATTTTTAATATATATAAATACTATCCACTTGTGTTATTTTCCTTATACATCATTTCGTTGAATGACTTTATAGGTAACATTAGTTTTTTTGGAAATGTACATTTATTGTTTTTTAAATTTGGAGATATTGCCGTACATCTTTTTGTAGCTTTTATTTTACAATTAACTAATTTAAATCGATATAAGAAACCGTTTGATTTATTAAATTACTTATGCATCTTTATTTTATTTTCAGTAGCATCTTCCTATAGCCGAAGTGGTATGCTGTCTTTTATTACTGCTTTTTTTGTTTTTTTTTATTTTCTAAATGATAAGACTGTAAAAAATCAATTAAGAAGTTTTGTAAAGTTTGTTCCAATTATCTTCGTAATTTCTTTATTGTTTTTATCAAAATTTAAAGTAGCAGATAATTTTCAAGGAAGGACAGTAGGAGTTGAACAAGTTGCGTTAAATTTTACTAGTATTTTTTCAACATCTGAGGAAGGTGGTCTAAATGACAATAAGATTTGGAGATTAATATGGTGGGGTCAAATCATTGACTATACATTTAACGGCCCATATTTTATTGCTGGTAAAGGCTTAGGTATAAGCTTGGCAGATGATGATCAAATATTAACTACGGACCTTGAGGGTGATTTGAGATCGCCACATAATTTTAGTTTATCAGTCCTAGCAAGGTATGGGGTCTTTATATTTTTTCTTTGGTTGTATTGGAACATTATGCTGTTTAAAAGCATCAAAACTATTAATCTATCTAGGCTTCAATTGGTTATCATTTGCATACAAATAGCTTTCTTATTCAATGCTAATTTTGATGTCTTTTTAGAGGGGCCAATGGGTGCCTTTCCATTTTGGGTATTTGTTGGAATTGATTTAATTTTTAGTTACTTTAAATTATATAATTCGTCTCTAGAATATAGTTTATTCAATAATCCATTGGAATTAAATGATTAATTTAAAAACATCAATACTAAATAATAAGAGATATTTATTAAATGTTGGAGCAACATTTTTTTCTCAATTTGCGAATGCAATAACATTAATCATCCTAACTCCTTTGCTTACTCTTCATTTAGGGCTGAATAACTTTGGAACATATGGTGTTGTAATTAATGTGATTGCTTTTTCTGTTATTTTAGATTTTGGATTAAATATAGGATTAGTTAGGTCTTTCATACATAAAACAACTAGAATAAACGAACAATTGAATAGTATATTTATTTTTTTCCTTTCACTATTTATATTTTTATTTCCATTTTACATTTTTTTTTATTTTAATTATTTTCATACCAAAAGCTTCGATTTAATTAAGATTGCAGGACTAACATCAATCATAGTTGTACAAAATATTTTATCTGGTTATTTTGATGCATTAATACAAGCTCAAAATAAGATATATATTAGTAAAATAATTAGAGCATTTAAGTTGTTATTAGAATTGTCCATTATTTTTATTTTCTTAGAAAATATTAATCTAATCACTTTACTAACAATCATGTTATGTGTTAATTTACTTTATTTATGTACTTTATATTTTTACCTTAAAAAAAGTATAAATTTAACCATCAGTTTCATAGCTTTTAAATTTAGCATTGTATTAGAACACTTTAAATATAGTTTTTGGTATTTTATTTCATCGTTAGCTACAGTTTTAGTTTTCAATACACAGGTTTTAATTTTAAATTACTACAATGGACCTATTATAGCAGCAAAGTATTTAGTGATGGTTCGTTTTTTTGATATCATTAGGATTGCTTCAACAAATTTCACACAAGTTTTATTTCCTAAAATTATTGAGGTGGAGGTTTTAAATGACTGGTATCAATTAAAGCGTATGTTAATTAGCGTATATTCAAGAATTGCTATATTTACAGGGGTCATTTTCATCCTATTTTATGCATTCGGCTATCATTTATTTGTTTTTTGGAGTGGGCTGAATGATCCATCTTTAATGGTATTATTTCAGTTTTTTTTAATTTTTACCATTTTAGTTATATTAGACAATGTGTCAGTTATATTCTTATCAGCTTTAAAAATGAATAAAGTACCAACACTATTGTCTATTCTTCAGGGTATCTTAGGAATTTTTCTATCAATTTTACTTTTAAAGTTGATCGGATATGTTGGGATATTAATAGGTTTTTTAGTCTCTTTTATACTAACCAATCTGTTTTTCAATCCTTATTATTTGATAAGATCCATAAATAAGAAATTAGAATAAAATATGATTTGAAGTAATTTTATTACTTTTGATAAAATCTTATTTTATTTTGATTCAACTAAAAAAGAAATATTTTTATTTATTAAGATTATTATTTGACTTATTGGCTATTTCAATTGCCTATTTTGTTGCAATATTACTTACGACTTATTTATTAAATTATACCCATTCATTCACCTCAATACAGCCTGTTTATTTTGCAAGTTTATTAATTTGGTATATATCAAGTAAAGTTTTCTATCTATATAATGATATCACACTAGTTTCATTCTCTCAAGAAATTGTAAGTTTAATCAAGGTTGCAATTTTTCATATTTTACTGGTTGTATTTTTATTATTCATCTTCAATTTACAAGATTTATTTAGAGGATTTATTATTATATATGGCTTTTTACTATTCTTAATAATCGTAATTGAAAAGTATTTATATAGAGTTATATATGCTAAAACTAGAAAGAATAATGAGAATATAAAATCAACATTAGTTGTAGGCAATAAGAATATTGCAAATTTTTTAAATGGTTCAAACCTTTCTAATAATAATTTAAATTTAAATATTGTAGGAATTTTGAACGACGATGATGATGGTAAAAACGGGTATAAACTACTTGGCTCAATTCATTCAATAAATCAAATTTTACAAGAAATACCAGTCGATCAAGTATTAGTTTGTTTACCAATTGATGAAGAAGAAAAAATTGATTTTATCGTTTCGGCTTGTGAAAAAGAAAATATATTGGTAAGTATATTAACATCTCCTACTAATCAGTTTGGAATATGTACTAAGCGTGTTATGAACTATGCCAATATACCAATATTATTTTTTAAAAATTATCCATTAGATGATTATGAAAATCAATTATTCAAAAGAATTTTTGACATTATCTTCTCAATATTTGTTATCATATTTATTTTTTCATGGTTATTCCCAATTGTATTTATTTTAATTAAACTTACTTCCAAAGGACCTGTTTTTTTCAATCAATATAGATGGGGCATTAATAATGAAAGAATTAAATGCTATAAATTCAGAACTATGATTATTGGTAGTAATGAATTAGCGACAGACGGAAGCTATATGCCAGCAAAAAAGGATGACCAAAGAATTACAGCTATTGGTAAATTTTTAAGAAAAACTAGTATTGATGAAATGCCACAGTTTCTCAATGTGCTTATAGGTAGCATGTCTGTTGTTGGACCTAGGCCACATCCCATCCCATTGAATATACAATCTAAAGAACAAATTCATAATTATCTTTTACGACATTTAGTAAAACCTGGCATAAGTGGCTGGGCTCAAGTAAATGGCAATAGAGGAGAGGTTAAAGAACTTTCAGATATGCAAGACCGGGTTAATTTTGATATATGGTATATTGAAAACTGGACTTTATGGTTAGATATCCAAATCATATTTCAAACAATCATTAATTTAATTAAAGGAGACGAAAAGGCATTTTAATCCAAATATTTATTGTGAAAAAAATAATCATTGCTTTACTATTTCTTTCTTTATTAAATACATTAAAAGCTCAACAAGTTTACGAAAGAAATAGCTTAGAAGTACATCAATTCCTTGCGACGATGTCTCAAAAAGGTTATGTTGAATGGAATGATTTAATTTTTCCAATCACCAAAGAAAAAATACAAAAAGCATTAGTCAAATTACAATATTTTAAAGCATTAAATCATTTAGAGCAACATGAATTAGATTTTTACTTAAAGGAATATAATAAAGAAAGAAACAAGCTGTATTATAAAACTGATAGTAATTTTTCTATACACTTAGATCCAATTATAACTGCTAATATTGTTAGTGGAAGTATTAAAAACTATACTGAAAGAAGTGTTGGTGTTTCTGCCTGGGGAAGTATCGGAAAAAAATTTGGGTATCAATTTTCATTCCATGACATCAATCAGAATGGTTCACAATTTGATACTGTAATTAATTCTATTTTTCAAGAAGCTAACAGAGGTATTGTTACATTGAACGATCCAAATGTAAAAAGACAAGTTAATTTTACCGACCTAAGAGCAAGTTTAATGTATGCGTTTAAAAATGGCACTATTAGTGTTGGTCAAGATGCATTGACATGGGGTTATGGAGAAAATGGGCAATTGGTTTTATCTAATAAGGCTCCATTTTATCCATATATAAGATTAGATTATCAACCATTTAATTGGTTTACATTTAACTATACTCATGCTTTTCTTCAATCAGAAATTATAGATTCTGCAAATATCTATCCAATTCCTAGTAGGGTATTTCCTGCTTCAAGAGAGGTTTTTATAAAAAAATACATGGCCTCTCATAGTATAGATATAAGACTAAAGAAAGGCTTGCATTTAAGTTTTGGGGAGTCCATCATTTACAATGATCAACTACAATTAGGTTATTTATTACCAATCATGTTTTTTAAGGGTTATGACAATATGATTAACAAAGGGATTATTCAAGCCGGATCTAATGGGCAATTTTTTGGACAGTTGAACACAAAAAATTTAATTTTAAAAAAATCTCAATTCTATGCTACACTATTTATTGATGAAATTAGATTGGCCTCTATCCTAAATCCTGAAAAATCAAGAAACCAAGTTGGATTCAATTTTGGAGTTGTTAAACAAGATTTCTTAGTTCCTAATTTAATCGCTGGTTTTGAATACACAAGACTCAACCCATTTTTGTACCGTAATTTCCTTCCAGCACAAAATTATACGAGTAATAGGTATGTTTTAGGGGATTGGATAGGACAAAACAGTGACAAACTTTTGGTTTTTCTTAAATATAGCCCTTTACCAAGGTTAAAAACCTATTTAAGGTATCAAAAACTTAGAAATGGGCCAGAAGGCTCTATGAATGATCAATATTTTGGTAAGCCTCAAATGCGTTTTATGAACTATGTTCAAATGGAACAAAATACACTTTTTTTTAAAGCAAGTTATGAGTATAAAAACAGGCTATTGTTAAACTTTAGTTTTAATGATTATGGGCTGGCTAATAAACAATACTCCATAGGCTTAAGTTATGGTTTATAAAGGGATGAAAATTAACTGCTTATTTAGTTTGAAAATTTACATTATTACCTATCTTCGCTTCAAATTCCCCCCAAAAATTTAAGGCAAAATTACAGCTCAAAATAAACACAGATTACACAGACTTTTATATGTAATTTGAGATGTTGTTTTTATGTTTGCAATCATAAAACTATGTCCAATTTGGGACTTAGAGTGGCTATGCCATATTAAAAATCAAAGATTCACAATATGAATTTAATCAAAAGTGCCTTACTATGTTTTTGTTTTCTAATGTTAAACAGTTCAGTAGTGAACGCGCAAAGTGGCGCTAACTTATTGGCTGGCAAGGACTTAACAACGTTAAAAGTAGATGCTTTGTCAGACTCAGAAATCGAAAAAATTCAAGCACAATTAAAGAAATCAGGTGCCACAATTGAAATGCTAGAATCTCAGGCCATTGCAAAGGGAATGTCGCCAGCAGAGTTTGCAAAGCTAAAAGCTAGGTTATCCAGTGGGACAGGCATCAAAAAAGCTTCTCCGCTTACAAAAAGAACCGTTAATAATTCAGATACGAAGATTAAAGATACCGCTGAACAATATAGTTTTATCACATCTTCTATTAATCCATTGATTTACGGCTATGAACTTTTTGCAAATAACCAAGGCTTTAAAAACAATGAAAATATAGCAACTCCATTAAACTACGAAGTTGGCACCAACGATGTTTTAGAATTAGTGGTTTATGGGGTACAAGAATACAGTGCAGAACTAGATGTGAGCAAAGAGGGAACTGTTTTAATAGAAAATGTGGGACGCATTAAAGTTGCAGGATTGTCCATAGAAGCAGCTACTACCAAAGTAAGACAGCAAATGGCCAATACGGCTTATCCAAGCTTAAGAACAGGTGAATCTAAAATGGCTTTAACCGTTGGCGATACAAGAACCATCCAAGTGACTATTATTGGCGCACAAAGAAGCGGTAATTACAATTTATCTTCTTTGTCCAATGTATTAAGTGCTCTGACTGTAGCAGGTGGTCCAAGTGATATTGGTTCATTTAGAAACATTGAGCTTATTCGTCAAAACAAAGTGATTAAAACTTTTGACCTATATGCTTTTATGCAAAATGGCGATCAGTCACAAAACATGGGCTTAAAAGACCGTGATGTGATTAAAGTACCACCTTATAAAGGGAGAATCGAAATCAAAGGACAAGTAAAACGCCCAGGTATCTTTGAATTGAATGGTACTGAAACTTTCAAACAGTTTTTGCAATATGCAGGTGGGTTTGATGACACTGCTTATACAGCTTGGGTTAAAGTGATTCAAAAGAACGATAAAGAAAAATCGGTTAAGGATTTATCTGCAAAAGAATTTACAAGTTATTTACCTCAGGGTGGCGATATTATCCAAGTGTCTAAAATTTTAGATCGTTTTCAGAACAGGGTTAAATTAACTGGTGCTGTATTTAGACCAGATGTGTATGAATTAACACCGGGTATGCGCATTAGTGATTTAGTGCAAAGAGCAGATGGTTTAACAGAAGACGCGTTTATAGGTAGAGCGCAATTAATAAGATTAAAACCTAATTTATTAAAAGAATTAGTGACAATTAATTTATCTAAGGCATTGCAAAAAGATCCTAACGAAAATATTCTTTTACAAAGAGAAGATGAGTTGTACATCAATTCAGTGATAGATTTAAGAGAAGTATTAACCGTAGATTTATTAGGCGAAGTTAGAAGCCAAGGTCGTTTTAACTATGTGGATAGCATGACTGTGAAGGATTTAATCTTAATGGCAGGCGGATTTACTTTTGCGGCCAACAAACAAATAGAAGTTGCTCGTTTGATTCAGTATGGCGAAAAAATTACCGATAACCAAGTAGCCACCATTTTAAAAACAGAAGTGAATGGTGATTTAAGCTTTAATGTAGGACAAGAAAATTTTGTGTTACAACCTATGGACGTGGTGACCATTACTAAAAAAGTAGGTTATACTAACCCAGAAGTGGTAAGCATTAATGGTCAGGTTCAAAATGTAGGTAAATATACTTTAAGCTCTCGTGTAGAAAAGGTAAGTGATATTGTTAAACGCGCAGGTGGATTAATTGGAGAAGCTTATGGCGAAGGGGCTTACATTAAAAGAAGCAGGTATCAGATAGATACTTTAAAAGCAGATGAATCAAAAACATCAATCGAGGAAGCTTATAATAGAAAGTTTAAAGCACAACAAGAAGCAGAAAAACAAAGCGTAAACGCTTTATTAAATGGTGGAAACAATAGTGCCCAATCCAATTTAGCAGGTCTTAATACACAAAAGAAATCCTTAAAGGACACTTTGGATCTTTTATTTAAAGATTTAAATGAAGACACATACCAGATTGCGATTGACATTAATAAAATTATGCAAAAACCAGGTTCCGAAATTGACTTGGTGTTAAGAGATAAAGATGAAATTGTGATTCCTAAAACAGATAACCGTGTAAAAATTAGTGGTGGGGTGTTAAGACCAACCAATATTGTATACAGAGACGGATTAACTATTGGTGAGTGCATTAGTGCGGCTGGTGGTATTAGTGAATATGCAAAAAGAGGCAGGGCCTATGTAATTTACGCCAATGGAAAATCAGCGAGAACAAAACATTTTGGTTTGTTTAGGTTTAACCCAATCATTAAGCCAGGCGCCGAAGTGGTTTTGCCAGAAACGAATGAGAAAAAAGATAAGCCTTTAACAACATTGATTCAGTTTACAACAGTGCTTGCACAAATTGTATCCGCTATTGCTACCGTATCCATCTTAAACAGATAACATGACCGAACAACAACCGCAAATAGATAATGATGAAATTTCTTTAAAGGAATTGATTCAAAAAATACAAGAGTGGATTGTGTTTTTAAAAACGCAGTGGAAAATTATTCTTACCATTGCAACTTTTGGTAGCGTCATTGGTTTTGCTTACGCAAGTTTTGTTAAACCAACCTATTCAGCAACTACAACTTTTGTGTTGGAAGAGGATAAGGGTGGAAGTGGAATTGGTGGTGCCTTAGGTTTGGCAAGTAGTTTTGGTATTGATATAGGCGGTGGCGGCGGCGGTTTATTTAGTAGCACTAATATTATAGAATTAATGAAAAGCCGCTTTGTAGTAGAAAAAACTCTACTCAATCCAGTAAAAATTGCAGGCAAAGAAATTAGTTTAGCAGATTATTTATTCAAGTAAATGAATTAAAGGAAGAATGGGCTAAAAAACCAGCACTCGCAAATATTAATTTCCCAGTAAATGCTGATAGAACAAAATTTAGCTTAGAGCAAGATTCAATATTAGAAACAATCTCTGCAGAATTAAAAGAAAATAATTTAACAATTATACAGAAAGATAAAAAAATTACCATTATTAGTTTAACAGTTAAAAGCGAAAACGAATTATTTTCTAAATTTTTTTGTGAACAATTATTAAAAGAAACTTCAGATTTTTATATTGAAACAAAAAGTAAAAAAGCTAGATTGAATGTTGATGTTTTACAAAATCAGGCTGATAGTATTAGAGCGGAACTCAATAGTGCCATTACAGGTGTTGCTGCTGCAAATGATAATGTTTATAATTTGAATCCAGCTTTTAATGTAAAAAGTTCCCCAAGTAGAAGAAAGCAAGTAGATGTGCAAGCTAATACTGCAATATTGACTCAATTGGTAGCACAATTAGAATTGTCTAAAGTAAGTTTAAGAAAAGAAACCCCATTGGTGCAATTAATAGATCACCCGATTTTGCCATTGGAGAAAGAAAAACCAGGCACATTAAAATCATTGATATTAGGTTGGCTCATAGCAGGTTTCTTAGCAGTGTTTTATTTGGTTTTTGGACAGTTCTACAGAAAAATGGTTGCGTAACATTTGGATTTATGTTACCCAGACCAATAAAAGGTATTTTTTTATATACGTAAATCACTAATATATTGATTTAAAGAAAATAAATAGGTTTATATTTTTTCTCATGCAATTAATAAATATTAAAAATAAAGATGATAGGTCGCAGTTTGGTGCGCAAAATATTTAAACTTATGAAAAAAAAAGCAATCATAGTAAGCGGTTATTTTAACCCAATACATAAAGGACACATTGAGTATTTTAACAACGCAAAAGCCAATGGAGACATGCTCATTGTTATTGTTAATAGCGACCATCAAAGAGCTTTAAAAGGCTCAAAACAATTTCAAAAAGAAGATGAACGCGTTTTTATTGTTTCCAACATTAAGAGCGTAGACCAAGTATTTTTGTCTGTAGACCAAGATAGAACAGTTTGCGAAACCATCAAATTCATTTACAAACAGTTATCAAGCGATTATCAATTGGCTTTTGCCAACGGTGGTGATCAAAACAACAATTCCATCCCAGAAGTGCCTATTTGTAAAGAATTGGGCATAGAGTTGATAGATGGACTAGGGGACAAAATACAATCTTCAAGTTGGCTTTTAAAGTAATAAAAGAATTATGATTTTTGAAAAAATTAGAGAAGAAATTTTATTATTAGACTTAATTATTGAATCATTTGATTTTAATAGACCTTGGGGTGGTTTTTTTGTAATAAAGGAGGAGCAGGCTCAGGTATTTGCAAATGCTTACTTTGAAGGTTTTGATGTGGACAAACTAAGGGTAGCAGGAAAACTAAGTCCTAAGATTCTACTTGTAAAGCCAGGTGCACGATTGTCTTGGCAATACCATCACCGAAGAGCTGAAACCTGGAAAGTAATCAATGGTCCAGTTGGTATTGTCAAAAGCATTGATGATACTGAAGGCGAAATTATAACCTATCAAAATGGCGAAATGATTGTTTTACAACAAGGGGAGCGCCATCGATTGGTTGGTTTAGACAACTGGGGTGTGGTGGCTGAATTTTGGCAACATACAGATTTAGCAAATCCTTCCAATGAGGAAGATATTATTCGTTTACAAGATGATTATTCTAGAAAATAGCGTTACTAATATAATTAGGTTAAAAGATTATTATGATTTCAAAAAATTCAAAAATATACATAGCTGGTCACAAAGGAATGGTCGGGAGCGCTATATGGCGAAATTTAACAGCTAATGGATTCACTAATTTAGTAGGAAAAACAAGTTCAGAATTAGATTTAAAGGATCAAAAAAGCGTCCTTTTTTTCTTTCATGATGAAAAACCTGAAATTGTTATTGATGCAGCTGCTAAAGTTGGTGGGATACTGGCTAATAATGATTATCCATATCAATTTTTAATGGACAACATGTTGATCCAAAATAATCTTATTGAGTCTTCAATAAAATCAAAGGTTGAGAAGTTTATATTCCTAGGTAGTTCTTGTATTTATCCTAAGCTAGCTCCCCAGCCACTAAAGGAAAATTATTTACTAACAAACTCATTAGAACCAACTAATGAGTGGTATGCTTTAGCTAAAATCACTGGTGTCAAGGCATGTCATGCAATTCGAAATCAATATGGAAAAGATTACGTGAGTCTAATGCCTACAAATCTCTACGGAACTCACGATAATTTTGATTTAAATACATCTCATGTTTTGCCAGCAATGATCAGAAAATTTCATGAGGCAAAATTAAATAATAATGCCACTGTTAATTTATGGGGTAGCGGAACACCATTAAGGGAGTTTTTGTTTGTAGATGATCTCGCTGAATCAGTGTTATTTGCATTAAATAACATTTTACCAGATTATCTTTACAATATTGGGACAGGTAAAGAACTAACTATTAGAGATCTAGCATTAAAAATTCAAAGTATTGTTGGTTATGAAGGAAAAGTTTGTTGGGATAATTCCAAACCAGATGGAACCCCAAGAAAGTTACTAGATGTTACAAAAATGCATAATCTTGGTTGGAAACACAAGGTTGAATTAGAAGAAGGGATAATCAGAACATATAATTGGTTTATTAAAAACGAAAATATATACAGACAAACAAAAATTTAATAAAATGAAAATTGCTTTAGTAACAGGGATCACTGGTCAAGATGGTTCGTATTTAGCTGAATTATTACTTGAAAAAGGATATTATGTTCATGGCGTAAAACGTCGTGCTTCATCATTTAACACTCAGCGTATTGATCATATTTATCAGGATCAACATGAAAATCATGTTAATTTTAAATTACACTACGGTGATTTAACAGATTCTACAAACATAATTAGAATAATTCAAGAAGTCCAACCTGATGAAATTTATAATTTAGGTGCTATGTCCCATGTTAAAGTTTCATTTGATTCGCCTGAATATGTTGCAAATGTGGATGGTATAGGTACATTGAGAATTTTAGAGGCGGTTCGTATTTTGGGTCTTGAAAAAAAGACTCGTTTTTATCAAGCATCTACTTCTGAACTTTATGGTGGTTTAGCAGAAAATAAAAATGAAAAGGGGTTATATGACGAACAATCACCATTTTATCCAAGATCACCATATGGTGTTGCAAAAATTTATGGATTTTGGATCACAAAAAACTATCGTGAGGCGTATGGAATTTACGCTTGTAATGGTATTCTTTTTAATCATGAGTCACCAAGGCGTGGAGAAACTTTTGTAACTCGTAAAATAACCATGGCAGCTGCTGCCATAGCAAAAGGAAAACAGGACTGTTTATATTTAGGAAATTTAAATTCACAAAGAGACTGGGGGCATGCAAAAGATTATGTAGAGGCAATGTGGAGGATCTTGCAACAAGATTTAGCAGAGGATTATGTGATTGCAACTGGTGTTACTACTTATATAAGGGATTTTGTCAGAATGGCTTTTAATGAAATAGGTATCGAGTTACTCTTTGAAGGTGAAAACGAAAATGAAACTGCAAAAGTAGTTGATTGCCTAAATCCATTATACCAATTAGAAATAGGTAAGATAGTTGTTCGAGTTGATCCGCAATATTATCGACCTACCGAAGTGGATTTACTAATAGGAGACCCCACTAAGTCAAAAAAAATTGGTTGGGTGCCAAAATATAATTTGAAAGATTTAGTTAAAGAAATGGTATTAAATGACCTTAAATTATTATAGTATTTTATATCACCATTAAATTAACTTTAAAATTAAAAAAAGACATTGATAAATTAGTTTGGATCAATCAAATCATGTTAAATCTAATTTAATATTCATCAAACGAAATAAATTTGTAAAGCAAGGTTTGCAGTGACGATTATGAAGATTCAACTTAATTGAATCTCATTTTAAAAAATTTAAACTTTTGTTATTCCAAAATCGAACGTATTAATTTATTACTTAGAAGACAGCTCCAAAATTTGCATCCCGCAATTGGAACACAGCAAAGAATAATATTCTATTTTAGTGTCAGTTCGTCATTAGACAAAGTCGTAAATTTTAAAACTCTTTAGTATAAGTTAGTTAAATAATAATAATAATATTATTATTGCAGCAATGCGTTTGAACCAATAAAAAGTATAATGTAATGAAAATAGCAGTAATAGGCACAGGATACGTTGGTTTAGTAACAGGAACTTGTTTCGCAGAAACAGGAAACAAAGTGACTTGTGTGGACATCGATAAATCAAAAGTTGAGAAATTAAGTGGCGGTCAAATCACGATTTACGAACCAGGCTTAGAGAAAATCTTTTTAAGAAATATCAAAGAGGAGCGTTTAAGATTTACAACGCAGTTGGAAGAAGTGGTGGAAGAAGCAGAGATCATTTTTTTAGCATTACCAACTCCTCCCGGGGCGGATGGTAGTGCGGATTTAAAATATGTGTTGGGTGTGGCGGATTATTTAGGAAAGATTTTAAAAGGGTACAAAGTTATTGTTAACAAGAGCACGGTGCCAGTTGGTACAGCGGATAAAGTAAGTGCTGCGATTGCAAATAATTATAGTGGTGAATTTGATGTAGTGAGTAACCCTGAGTTTTTAAGAGAGGGTGTGGCGGTGGATGATTTCATGAAACCAGATAGAGTGGTGGTGGGTACAAAATCAGAAAGAGCTAAAAAATTAATGAGTGACTTATACGCACCATTTGTGAGACAGGGTAATCCTGTGGCCATTGCAGATTTAGCGCGTAAGATGATTCGTTTATATGGCTTGATTCCAAACATTGATGTAAACATCACTTACAGCGGTTTACGCCCAGGTGAAAAACTATATGAGGAATTATTAAACGACGCAGAAAATAGCACACAGACCTACCACGAAAAGATTTTAATTGCTCAAGTACGTGAAGTGTCTTTTGAATTGGTGAAACAAAACACTTTAGAATTGGAGACCATTTTAAGCACCACCAACGACGAAATGTTATTGGTTGCTAAAATGAAAGAGCTCGTTCCAGAATACATCAGTAACAATAGTATCTATCAGCAATTGGATACCAAGGTGATTTCGATTTCGAATTAATTTGTACATGCACCAGCGCGTAAATATTTTAGGTACTCAAGTAAGCTCTATTACTGCTTCGGATTTATTTTCAGATTTTAAAGCTGCGATCCAAAATAAAAAACTGATTCAAGTGGCCATTACGCCAGTGAATTCAATCTTGGCTGCGCATAAAAATCCTCAAGTGCAAGAGGCATACAACACTTCCCACTATGTACTTTGTGACGGCATGCCAGTTAAATGGGCTGCTTCGTTTTTAAATACCCCAATTGTAGAACGCATTACTGGATTAGATTTACTCCCTAGTCTTGTTGCTTTTGCTGCCAAAGAAAACTTTAGTTTGTTTCTCTTAGGTGCTTCACCTGGTGTGGGCGAAAAATTGAAAGAAGTAATTTTACAACAGTATCCTAATTGTTCGATAGTTGGTATTTATGTGCCTCCTTTCATGCCAGTTTTTGATGCAACTGAAAATAAAAAAATGGTAGACGCGGTGAATGCAGCTGCACCAGATATTGTATTAATTAGTTTAACCGCGCCTAAACAAGATTTATGGATCACACAAAATAAAACACAATTGCATCCTGCTTTGTATGTGGGCATTGGTGGCGCTTTCGAAGTCATGGCTGGATTAGCAAAACGCGCACCTAAGTGGATGCATGGCGCTGGCCTTGAGTGGTTGTTTCGTTTAATCCAAGAACCCAAAAGGATGTACCGCCGTTATTTAATTGAGGCACCTTTGTTTATTCCATTAATTTTAAGACAGAAATTTTCTAGAAAGTAAAACCAAGACTGCCAGTACTCGCTTCGCTCGCACTGTCTTCTTCCGTATTGAACTTACTCAAACCCTCCGCAACAACCTTCGGTCATTGCTGGTTTTATTTCTGCTCATCCGCTCAATCAAGCAAGCTTGTTTAGCGTCTTTGCAAAAATAAAACCCCCAACACTTCGTGTTGAGGGTTTGTGGTCTCGCCAAGAATCGAACTTGGATCTAGTGTTTAGGAAACACCTATTCTATCCATTGAACTACGGGACCATCGAATCGCAAGGATCCGAGTCTTAACTTGGTCTAAAGACCGTTTAAGGAGGACAAAAATAACTATTCTTTTTTAAGCACCCATACTTTATCCCTGCGGGTCATTATTATGCTATAATTTGGTATCTTCACAGCTCAAATCGACATCATTATGGGCTTTTACAATATCATTATCAAGTTTCGTTTTTGGTTAAGCTTAATTGCCATTTTTGGCGCGGCTACACTTCAATTAACCGATCTGGCTAATTTTTGGCCGGTTTTCCCATTGTATATGCTTGGTGTGATTGGCTTATTGAGTCATATTTTTATTGGCCCATTGCGTTTGGTTCAAGCGCCAATGGAAGCAGGTAATATAGAAGAAGTGGAGCGCATTTTAGCGACTATCTGGTTTCCTAATTTATTGTACACACCTGTAAGAAGCACTTACTATACCATTAAGGGTAATATCGCCATGGCAAAACAAGATTTTGATACGGCCGAGAAACATCTAAAAATGAGTAGTAGCCTTGGCTCAGCGATGCCTGAAGCGGAGGGTGCCAATAAATTACAATTAGGGATGATGGCGATGCAAAAAGGGGATACCAAGCAAGGTGAAGCCTACATCCGTGCCGCCATTCGTGCGGGCATTCCTGATAAAGAATCCGAAGCAGTAGCTTACTTAAGCATGTGTCAAATTTTTATGAATAAGCGCGAGTTTCGCGCAGCTAAAGATTTCTTCCGTAAAGCAAAAGCATGCAAGCCATCTACTAAGCAAGTGTTGGATCAGATTAAAGAAATTGAGAAATACATTTCTCGTATGCCTGGATAAAAGATTTAAAAAAGGTCTCGAAAATTCGGGGCCTTTTTTATTGCACTAATATTTTTTCTATCGTTGGTGCAAAATGTTGATGTTCTAATACATGAATTTTTTCTGCAACTGTTGTTGGTGTATCGCTAGCATCAACAGCACATCTTGCTTGAAAAATAATATCGCCTTCATCATAATGCGCATCTACCCAATGAATCGTAATACCTGTTTCTTTTTCTCCAGCAGCAACCACTGCTTCGTGCACGCGTAATCCATACATACCCTTGCCGCCATAATTAGGTAACAATGCAGGATGAATATTTACAATACCTCGTGCAGTGTTTACTTTTCCATTCACCACACTAGCATCAATTTTCATCCCTGGTTGGTACGCATGCACCAACACCTCGGGTACTTTCCATAAAAAGCCAGCAAGTACTATAAAATGAATATCTGCATTGTGTAAGCTTTCTACATAGCCTGTGTTTGCAAATTCTTCTTTATTGATCATTAAAGTGGGGATGCCTTTGGATTTTGCAATTTCTAATACCCCAGCGCCCGGAACATTGCATACAATTAATGAGATTTTAACGGGGGTGGACTTGTTTTCAAAGTATTCGATGATCTTTTTAGCATTGGATCCTGCCCCTGAGGCGAAAATGGCCACATGTATCGGGTTATTGGACCCTGAATGACCAGATCCCAAATTTTCAGATCCCATCGTCGTAGCCATGTTCGAAGTCCCGCCGCTCAATCTACCCCACATCCTCCCTAAATAACCCTTAAAAAAGGTAAATTGCCCAGTTGCAAAACTGACCAAAATCACCGAAAAAGGCCATAAAATGGTCAATAATAGGGGATAAATGAGCCAATATGCTGCATTTTTCTCCAAAAACACCAAATTTAGGATTTGCTTATTTAGGTACCCGCTCAAGCTTCCTCCCAAGGCAAATGTGGTCATGATTAACCAAAATTGTACCTGGCCAACGCCCCACTTTTGCTGTAATTTATTAATACTTTTCATAATATAATCTATCTTAACTGCGAAACTCTACCCCTCAAATCCTACAATCCTCCCTCAAACCTTTAAATCTCATCCTCAAACCCCAAAATTTCCTCAAATTCAAGGCCCCAAAGGTCCTCTTTTTTTCGAATTTCCTCCACAAGATTTTATAAAATTTATAGCCATAAGTTGGATGCTTACAAATTTATGACATTCGTCACCTAAAATCCTCCCACACGATTGAAACTCAATTAGTAAAAAGAAAAAAAAACTTGCAATAAACGAGCTTTTTAATGCGTTTCTTAGTTAATTTTGCGTCCGTTAAAGGATATTTTTCCACACTTGACACTGTTCGTGTATATGACAACTTTAAGAAACCTAGCTAAGATCGTTACGATCTTCTTATTTATCACCTTTAGTGCTGCTATAGGTAATCAACTAAATGCTCAAGACGGTAAAGCACTTTTCTCTGCGAATTGTGCCTCATGTCACGCAGTAAATAAAAAGCTAACTGGTCCTGCTTTAGCTGGCGTGGAAGATCGTTGGCCTGATAAGCAAAACTTGTATTCATGGATTAAAAACTCTGCTGCATTTTTGAAAACAGGCGACCCTTATGCGACGAATTTGTACAACGAGTACAACAAAGTGGCGATGAATAATTTTCCTGGTTTATCTGATGCCGACATTGATGCCATCTTAGCTTATATCAAAACTGTTCCTGCTCCAGGCGCAGCGCCAGCAGGCGGTGCAGCTGTAGGGGCTCCTGCTCCTGAATCAGATAACACTTTAGTGTTTGGAATTTTAAGTTTGGTGTTAGCAGTGCTTGCAATTATTTTATTGCAAGTGAATAACAACTTAAAAAAATTAGCAGACGACAAATTAGGTGTTGTTCCTCAAGTTCCAGTTCCCTTTTATCGCAATAAAAGATACATCGCTATCACAGCCATTTTGTTGTTTGTGTTAGGGGGTTATTATACCACAGTGGGTGCGATGAACTTAGGTCGTTCTAAAGATTATCAACCAGAACAACCTATTTACTATTCTCATAAAGTGCACGCTGGTGTAAACCAAATTAACTGTCAATATTGTCATAGTGGTACTTACCAAGGCAAGCAAGCCACTTTACCTAGTGTGAATGTTTGTATGAACTGTCATACTGCGATCAACGAGTACAAAGGCGATCCTTTAGTTAGAGAGAATGGGGAGATTGTAGATGGTACTGCTGAGATTAAAAAATTATACAAATACGCTGGATTTACAGAAGGTCAACCTTGGGATGCAACTAAAGCACAACCAATTGAGTGGATTCGTATCCACAACTTACCTGACCACGTTTACTTTAACCACGCGCAACACGTGAACGCTGGACAAGTTGCTTGTCAACAATGTCATGGTGAAATTCAGAACATGGGTGAAGTAAAACAGTTCTCTGACTTAAGTATGGGATGGTGTGTGAACTGTCACAGAGAAACAAAAGTGCAATTTAAAGACAATGGTTTCTATAGCATCTACGAGAAATACCACGAAGATATTCGTACTGGAAAAATCGATAGCACTAAAGGCATCACTGTAGAGAAAATTGGTGGTACTGAGTGTCAAAAATGTCACTACTAACCAAAAGATAAAAAAAAGAGACGCGTAATATTTTATATACATTACTATGGAGCAAAAAAAGCACTGGTCAAGTTTTGGGGAATTAAATAATTCTGAAGCTTACAACAAAGAGGTGAAAGATGAATTCAATGAGGAACTTCCTTTTGTAGAAGACGAATCTGTTCTTGCAAAGAGCGGTAGTTTTTTACAAGCGAAAGCACCTCGTCGTGATTTCTTAAAATATTTAGGATTCAGCACAGCTGCAGCAGCTGCGGCAGCGAGTTGTGAAATGCCGATTAAAAAAGCGATTCCTTTTGCGAACAAGCCAGAAGATATTGTACCAGGTATTGCAGATTATTATGCAACCACTTATGTACAAGATGGCGATGTAGTGAGTGTACTTGCGAAAGTGCGTGATGGTCGTCCTATTAAATTAGAAGGAAACGATTTATCTGCTATCACGAATGGTGGAACTTCTGCAAGAGTGCAAGCTGCTGTATTAGATTTATATGATACAGCTCGTTTACGTTTTCCTTTAATCACTGGTAAAGAAGCTAGCTTCGAAGCCATTGATAAAGCCATCGCTGCTGAATTAGGCGGTAATGTAGTATTGGTTTCTAGTTCTATTACTTCTCCTTCTACTAAAAATATTATTGCGCAGTTTTTGTCTAAACATCCTGGTAGCAAACACGTTACTTATGACGCGGTTTCACACAGTGCGATGTTATTAGCAAACGAAGCTGCTTATGGTAAGCGCCTAATGCCTTCTTACCATTTTGATAAAGCAAAAGCAATTGTGTCTTTGAGTGCCGATTTTTTAGGTACTTGGTTAAGCCCTGTTGAATTTGCGAAGCAATATGCAGTAGGTAAAAAAATTGACGAGAAAAATATTTCAATGAGCAAGCATATCCACTTTGAAACAGTGGCTAGTATGACTGGTTCTAATGCGGATGAAAAATATTTATGCCGTCCTTCCGAAATGGGTGCCATTGCACTTGGTTTATTGAACGCTGTAAAAGGTGGAACAGTTACCGAAATAAATAATATAAGCGATGCTACGTTAAAAGCTGGTATCATGGCAGCTGCAAAAGCATTGACTGCACACAAAGGTGCTGCACTAGTGGTTGCTGGTAGCAACGATGTGAACGTTCAAATTTTAGTGAACGCTATTAACGATGCAGTAGGTGCAAATGGCAACACCATTAATTTTGGTACAACTTTAAATTACCGTCAAGGTATTGATAGCGATTTTGCAACATTGGTAGACGAGATGAACGCTGGTAAAGTCAACACGGTTTTATTTGTTGGCGCGAATCCTGTTTACTCTTGGCCCAACGCGGATAAAGTAAAAGCTGGTTTAGCAAAAGTTAAAACCACGATTTCTTTCAACGAAAAATTAGATGAAACAACTGCACTTTGTAAATATGTAATCCCTGCGCCGCACTTTTTAGAAAGCTGGGGTGATGCAGAACCTGCAACAGGTCATTTCTCTTTCATCCAACCAACCATTGCTCCTTTATTTAAGACAAGAGCTTTCCAAGATAGTTTGTTGAAGTGGGCGGGCGATGTAAATGATTACACAACCTACTTAAAGAATTTCTGGTCCATTAAATTAGGTGGTGTGACTGCTTGGGATAAAACATTACAAGCAGGTGTGATCAATCCAACACCATCTGCTCCTGTTGGCGCATCTTTGAATGGTGCTGCTGTTGCTTCAGCTTCTGCTGCAGTGGCTGCAAAAAAACCATCAGCAAAGATTGAATTAGCATTATACCAAAAAGTAGGTATTGGTGCTGGTCAAGGTGCTTCTAACCCTTGGTTACAAGAATTACCTGATCCAGTAACGCGTGCTACTTGGGATAACTATATTATAGTATCACCTGCCATGGCAAGAACATTGTTGAACATTGATTTAAACAATGCCGGTCAAGCAGACGCATACGAAGTACAACCTCCTAAAAAAGTAGTGAAAGTAACAGTAGGTAAAACGAGTATCGAATTACCTGTATTAATTATTCCTGGAACTCATCCTTCTACTATTGGTATTGCGCTTGGTTACGGACGTACAGAAACCTTAGGTAAAGCGGTGATTGGTACTGGTAAAAACGCCTATCCTTTTGCAAGCTTTAATGGTCAAACCATTTCTTTTGATCAAGCGGATGTGCAATTAACCCTTACAGATGAAACTTATCCTGTTGCATTAATACAAACGCATTTCCGTTACGACACTGCTCAAGGTAATCGTACAGAAGTGGTGAAAGAATTGTCTTTAGCATCTTTCTTAGCGCATCCATCCGAGATCCGCGAAGAGCGTGCACACGAATTGAAAGGTCAAATTATGGGTGGCGAAAAAATGACCAACGATGAAGTGTTAGCGAACTTCGAAAAACAAGGTACCATGTACCCTGTTTATGAAAGACCAGGTATCAAGTGGGGTATGAATGTGGATTTAAACACTTGTAATGGTTGCGGTGCTTGCGTAGTGGCTTGTAATGCAGAGAACAACGTTTCTGTTGTTGGTAAGCCAGAAGTTTTACGCGGCCATGAAATGCATTGGTTACGTATCGATAAATATTTTAGTGGTGATATGGATAACCCGAATGTGGTTTTCCAACCATTGATGTGTCAGCATTGTGACAACGCTCCTTGTGAAAACGTTTGTCCAGTAGCTGCAACTAACCATAGCTCTGAAGGTTTAAACCAAATGACTTATAACAGATGTATTGGTACACGTTATTGCGCGAACAACTGTCCTTTCAAAGTGCGTCGTTTTAACTGGGCCGATTATACTGGTGCGGATAGTTTCCCTGATAATCAAAAAGGTGAAGTGAACGATGTGGTATTGAACATGAACGACGACTTATCAAGAATGGTATTGAATCCAGATGTAACAGTTCGTTCTCGTGGTGTGATCGAAAAATGTTCTTTCTGTGTGCAACGTTTACAAGCTGCTAAATTAGAAGCGAAGAAAGATTCTCGTCCAATGGTGGATGCAGATGTGAAAGTGGCTTGTCAACAAGCTTGTCCTACACATGCAATCAGCTTTGGTAATGCAAACGACAAAAATAGTGCAATCACCATGGTGCGTGCAGAAAATCCTAATCGCAACTTCACTGTGTTAGAGCAATTACACGTGTTACCGAATGTGACTTACTTAGCAAAAGTTAGAAATGACAATACAAAAGCAGAAGGACATAAAGCTGAAGCTGCTGGTCACGAAACAAAAGCAGCAGGACACAAAGAAGAAGGTCATGAAGCTAAAGGACACGCTGAAACTAAAAAAGCGGAAGCAGCGCACTAAAAAATAGTTGAAACTATTTCAAAAAAAATGGTTTCAAAAAAAAGAATATAGATTATAAAAATTTAGAAATAGAAGAAGATGCATATTAAATACGAATCACAACTGCGCGAACCTCTGGTGTATGGTAATAAAGATTACCACCAAGTAACCGAAGATATTTTACGCCCGATTGAAACGAAGCCATCACGTTTATGGTACATCGCCTTTTCTATAGCCGTTACCTTATTAATGTTTGGTGCCTATAGCGTTTACCGTGAGGTGACTTATGGTATCGGTCAGTGGAACTTGAACAAAACCATTGGATGGGGTTGGGATATCACCAACTTCGTATGGTGGGTTGGTATCGGTCACGCAGGTACATTGATCTCTGCGGTATTGTTATTGTTCCGTCAAGGTTGGAGAACAGGTGTGAATCGTGCTGCGGAAGCAATGACCATCTTCGCTGTAATGTGTGCGGGTCAATTCCCGATCTTCCACATGGGTCGTGTTTGGATGGCTTTCTTTATAATGCCTTATCCTAACTCTCGTGGTCCATTATGGGTGAACTTTAACTCTCCTTTATTATGGGACGTATTTGCGATCTCTACTTATTTCACTGTATCCTTATTGTTCTGGTATTCTGGTTTATTACCTGACTTTGCAACAGTGCGTGATAGAGCAAAAACTGCATTAAGAAAAAAATTATATGGTATCGCTGCATTTGGTTGGACGGGTTCTACTAAACATTGGCAACGTCATGAGAGTTTGTCTTTAGTATTAGCAGGTTTATCTACACCACTTGTATTGTCTGTACACACCATCGTATCTTTTGACTTTGCTACTTCAGTAATTCCTGGATGGCATACGACCATCTTCCCTCCATACTTCGTTGCTGGTGCGATCTTCTCTGGATTCGCGATGGTACAAAGTTTGTTGATCATTGTTCGTAAAGTATTTGGATTAGAAGATTATATCACGATTGGTCACATCGACTTAATGAATAAAGTAATTGTATTAACAGGTTCTATCGTTGGTATCGCTTACTTAACAGAATTATTCATGGGCTGGTATTCTCAAAATAAATATGAGGGCTATACTTTCTGGTATTCTCGTGCTTATTTATTTAGTCCTTATGGCTGGAGCTATTGGGGTATGATGGCTTGTAACGTATTGTCTCCTCAAATTTTCTGGTCTAGAAAAATGAGAAGAAACGTATTCGTTACTTTCTTCATGAGTATCATCGTAAACATTGGTATGTGGTTCGAGCGTTTTGTAATCATCGTTACCTCTTTATATCGTGACTATTTACCATCTAGCTGGTCTGTGTACTACAGTCCTACCATTTGGGAAATTGGTTTCTATGTAGGAACATTTGGTTTGTTCTTCACTTGCTTCTTCTTATTTGCTAAATACTTCCCAGTGATTGCTGTGGCAGAAATTAAGTATGTATTAAAGAGAAGCGGTGAATCATTCAAACCAGGAATGGAAAGCATTGAGGCGCAACCTCTGGACAAATTTGTTCATGACAACGCGCACTAATCGCTTTTAAAAAAAAGAAATTATTTGGATCTGAATATTAATTGAAAATAATTATGGCACAAAAGAAATTCGTAGTTGGTTGTTTTGATGACGAAGCAGTTTTATTTCCTGCAGTAAAGCAAGTGCGTACTGCTGGCTATAAAATCAAAGATGTGTACACACCATTTGCAGTGCACGGTTTAGACCATGCATTGGGTATGCGTGAAACAAGTTTGCACACTGCTGGTTTTATTTATGGTATCACTGGTACCATAACAGCAGTCAGCTCAATCAGCTGGATCTTCACAAAAGACTGGCCTTTGAATATTGGTGGTAAACCGCATTTTGCTTTGCCAGCTTGGATCCCAATTATTTTTGAGTTAACCGTATTATTTGCTGCAGTGGGTATGGTGTTGACTTTTTGTTACCTATGTCAATTGGCACCAGGTGTGAAGAAGCACCACTTCCATAAAAGAGCAACAGACGATTTATTTGTAATGGCGATTGAGTGTACTGATAAAACAAACACCGATGATTTATTGGCTTTATTAAAAGCAAACGGTGCTGTTGAAACAGATGTGCAAGTAGCAGAAGAAGATTGGTGGTTTGGTACTTATGATAAGGATGAGCAACTTGCGGGGCAAGTTTCGATGTAAATAAAAATGAACTAAGAGAATTTATAAACTGATTAAGATATACATGATGAAGAAATATTTAATAATAAGCTTTTTAGTAGCGGTGGTTGCTTTGGTGAGCTGCTCGGAGGTAAAACGTAAGCCAGGGAAAGTGTACATGCCGGATATGGCCTACAGTCGTGCCATCGAATCTTACACCGATTTGTCTTACTTAAAAGATCAAGGCATTCACTTTGATGCAAAGCCAGTTGCTGGAACAATTGCACGTGGTAAGGAAATGCCTTTCCCTTATGCAATGGATAAAGCTGGTGATACTACTAATTATACTGCATCTAAATCTGTGGTGAATCCAATTGATTCATTGACTGCAAAAGAATCTGCAGAAGCAGAGCGTTTATACTTAATTAATTGCGGTATCTGTCATGGTGCTAAATTAGATGGTAATGGTCCTTTATATAAAGACGGTAATGGTCCTTATGCTGCAAAGCCTGCAACATTGGTTGGAGACATTAAGTACGAGAGCATGCCTGCTGGTCAAATGTTTTATTCTGTAGCATACGGTAAGAACTTAATGGGTTCTTATGCTTCTCAATTAAACAAGCACCAACGTTGGATGATTATTAAGTATATCAAAAACAAACAAGCTGCAGCAAAGACAACTGCAACTGCCGCAAAATAATAAAGCACTTATTTAAAAGATTTATAAAAGAGAAAAGATGGCATCTATAAAAGAACAATTCGAAATTCCTGGTAGACTAAAAACATGGTCCTACTCCTTAATTGGTATTGGAGGCGCTGTGTTATTGTATGGTATGTTTACCAAAGGATTTAGCAGCGACGAGCATGAGCAAGTTCATTTTTGGGGTACATTAATGTACAACACAATCTTCTGGACATTGATCTGTAACGCTGCTATGTTTTTCTTAAGCTTTAGTGCCATGGCACAAGCTGCGTGGATGCAATCCTTCCGTCGTGTTCCAGAAGCCATCTCTACGATGGTACCTATTTTTGGTGGCATCACTTTGATGGTTTTATGCTACATCATCTTTGATCACAAGCACCATATCTACCATTGGTTAGATGCAGAAGCGGTGGCAAAAGACCCTATCTTAAAAGGTAAAGTGGGTTTCTTGAATCCTACTTTCTTTGTGATTTGGACGACTTTGACAATTACATTATGGAGTTATTTTGGATATAGAATGCGTCAGTTAAATAACCAAGCAGATGTGGCGCCAATGGATGCACCAACTGCAAAAGCATTTAACATTCAAAGCATGGTGCGTTCAGGATTTTTCTTAGTATGGTTTGGTTTAACTGTGGCATCTACTGTTCCTTGGTTGTGGATGATGAGTATCGACGCGCATTGGTATTCTACCATGTATAGCTGGTATACTTTCGCTAGTACTTTTGTAGCGGGTATGGCATTGATTGCATTATGGGTAGTGTACCTTAAGAATAAAGGATATTTAGAATTAACAAACAATGAGCACTTACACGATATTGCTAAGTTCATGTTTGCTTTCTCTATCTTCTGGACCTATTTATGGTTCTCTCAGTACATGCTAATTTGGTATGCAAATATCCCAGAGGAAACAGTGTATTTTAAGCACCGTATTCAAGGGCCTTATAAAGGCATCTTTTACTTGAACCTAATCATCAACTTTTTGGCTCCTTTGTTAATCTTAATGAAGCGTTCTGCTAAGCGTAATTACACATTAGTGGCGTTAATGGCAGTTGTGATTATCTTTGGGCATTGGATTGATTTTTACCAAATGGTAATGGGTTCTTTGATGAAAGAGCATGTTGAATTAGGGGTGTTGGATTTTGGTATCCTTGCCTTCTTTGTAGGGGTGATGATTTTCTTTGTTGCAAAAGCATTGGCAAGCAAACCATTGATTGCAAAACATCATCCATTCTTAAAAGAAAGTATTATCCACCATACTTAGTAGTAACATTTGAATAAAAATTATTTAGCGTAAGAAAATAGAAATAAGATTATGAGTTTATATTTATCCATAGCAATTATTGCCCTCATCTTTATTGTGATTTTTCAAATTGCAAAAGCAAGTGAGCACGTTTCTATCCTTAAAGGGGAAGAAGTTAGCCGTAAACAAACCAACAAGATCAATGGTTTTTTAATGGTCGCGTTTATGGTGTTAGGCTTTGTAGGCATATATGTATGTAATGAGTATCTTTTTGACAAGACTTTGTTAGCACAAGAATCGGCAAGTATCCAAGGAGAAAAAGTAGACCAAATGATTTGGATAACTTTAGCTGTTACTGGTATTGTATTTGTTATCACACAGATTTTATTATTTTGGTTCGCATTTAAATACCAAGAAAACGACAACAGAAAAGTGTTCTTCTTTGCACATAGCACAAAGTTGGAATTAATCTGGACTGCAATCCCTGCCATCACTTTAACGGTATTGGTTATTTTTGGTTTACGTAACTGGTTCTTCTTTACTGGTGAAGCACCTAAGAACGCCATGGTGGTAGAAGTGACTGGAAAGCAATTTGGATGGATCTTCCGTTATCCAGGAAAGGACGCCGTATTTGGTAAAAAATATTATAAGAACATTGATCCTGCTGTGAATTCAGTAGGTATTGTTTGGGATGATAAATTAGCACAAGATGATATCTTAACAGAACAAACCATGTATGTGGTAAAAGGCACACCTGTTAAATTAATCATTGGTTCTAGAGACGTGATTCATGATGTAGGTTTATCTCATTTCCGTTTAAAGATGGACGCCGTTCCTGGTATTCCAACAACGATGTGGTTTACACCTAAGTTCACCACTAAAGAGATGAAAGAGAAAACAGGCAACCCGAATTTTGCTTACGAGATTTCTTGTGATCAAATTTGTGGGAACGGTCACTACTCTATGAAAGGAATTGTAGAAGTGGTTACGCAGGAAGAATATGATATGTGGATGGCGAAGCAAAAAGCGCAATACTTAGTGGCTTTCCCAGAGAAAGATCCTAGTAATGTGCCTGCAGCAACAGTAGACGCGAAAAAGGAAACAATGGGTGCTAAAAAAACAACTGACAGTACTGCAAAAACTGCAGTAGCAAAAATGTAATTGCAGAAAAAAGAATTTGTAGAAAATTATAATAATAGAACTTAGAAAAATATTTTAAATAAAACGGTATGAGTAACGAAGCAGCAATTATCGAAGACGTACATGTACACGGTGCAACAAGTCATGATGCACATGAACATGCGGATCATGGACACCACGAACACCATGAAACATTTTTGTCTAAATATGTTTTTAGCATGGACCACAAAATGATCGCGAAGCAATTCTTGATCACGGGTATGGTTTGGGCAGTATTAGGTGGTTTAATGAGTGTGTTATTCCGTTTGCAATTAGGTTATCCTGATGCAAGTTTTCCTTGGTTAGAATCACTTTTAGGCAAGTGGGCTAAGGGCGGTCAAATCACACCAGAAGCTTATTATGCTTTAGTAACCACGCACGGAACTGTATTGGTATTCTTTGTATTAACAGCAGGTTTATCTGGAACCTTCGCCAACTTTTTAATTCCATTGCAAATTGGAGCAAGAGATATGGCGTCTCCATTTTTGAATATGTTGAGCTACTGGTTCTTCTTTACAGCAAGTATTGTAATGTTGTCTTCTATGTTTGTAGAGACAGGGCCATTCAGCGGTGGATGGACTGCGTATCCTCCATTGTCTGCATTAGGAGATGCTTCTCCTGGATCTAAGACAGGTATGGACTTATGGATTATCGCTATGTCTTTATTCATTGTGTCTTCTTTATTAGGTGGCTTGAACTATATCGCTACTATTTTGAATATGCGTACCAAGGGTATGAGCATGACGCGTTTACCTTTAACGATTTGGGCATTGTTCTTTACAGCTGTATTAGGTGTATTGTCTTTCCCAGTATTGTTGTCTGGTATGATCTTATTAATTTTTGATAGAAATTTTGGTACTTCATTCTATCTATCTGATATTTTTGTGAATGGTGTAGGTGCTTTACCGAACGAAGGTGGATCTGCTATTTTATACCAACATTTATTTTGGTTCTTAGGTCACCCAGAAGTATACATCATCTTGTTACCTGCCATGGGTATGGTCTCTGAGATTATGTCTGTGAGTTCTCGTAAACCAATCTTTGGTTATATGGCCATGTTAGGTTCTTTGTTTGCAATCGCTGCATTGGCCTTCTTGGTTTGGGCGCACCATATGTTCGTTACAGGATTAAATCCTTTCTTGGGTTCTGTATTCGTACTATTAACTTTATTAATCGCGGTTCCTTCTGCTATCAAAGTATTCAACTGGTTGACAACTTTGTGGAGAGGTAATATCCGTTTCACACCTGGTATGTTATTCGCAATTGGTTTTGTGAGTTTATTTATCTCTGGTGGTTTAACAGGTATTTGGTTAGGAAACGCTGCTTTAGATATTCACTTGCATGATACTTATTTCGTAATTGCGCATTTCCATATTGTAATGGGTGTGGCTTCTATGTTTGGTATGTTTGCTGGTGTGTACCACTGGTTCCCTAAAATGTATGGTCGTTTCATGAACAACACACTTGGTTATATCCACTTTTGGGTGACTATGGCTGGTGCGTATTTGATCTTCTGGCCAATGCACTACGAAGGATTAGCAGGTATGCCACGTCGTTATTTTGATTTTAGTATTTGGGAAAGTTTCAAGCAATTTGCTGAATTGAATAAGTTTATCACGATTGTTTCTATGATTGTGTTTGCTGCGCAAATTTTATTCTTGATGAACTTCTTCTATTCTATTTTCAAAGGACGTAAAGTGACTACTTTAAATCCTTGGGAAGCAAATACATTAGAGTGGACTACGCCTATTCGTCCTGGTCACGGTAACTGGCCTGGTGAAATACCAGAAGTACACCGTTGGGCATATGATTACGGTAAGGATGGAAAAGATTTCATTCAACAAACAACACCTGTTGGTGCGGATGAATCGACACACTAAACTGTGAAAGCAATTATAAAAGATTACGCACAGTTGATGAAGTTCACCCTAAGTTTTACGGTGGTCTTCACATGTGTAATTTGTTATCAGATTGCTCCTAATATTATAGTTTTTGATTGGTGGAATATTTTGATCTTAACTTTTGCAGGTCTTTGTATTACGGGTAGTGCCAATGCGATTAATCAGGCGGTAGAAAAAGACACAGATGCACAGATGAAGCGCACAGCGAATCGTCCTGTGGCTTCTGGTAGAATGTCTCAGCAAACTGCGTATGCATTTGCAATTGCCGCAGGTATTGTTGGCGTAGGTTTAATGGCGTATCAATTCAATACCTTGTCTGCAATATTGAGTGCGTTAAGTTTATTTTTATATGCCTTCATCTACACGCCACTCAAAAAAGTCAATTCAATTGCAGTGTTGGTGGGTGCTTTTCCGGGTGCGATCCCTTGCTTAATTGGATGGGTTGCTGCAACCAATGAAATCAATCCGCTTGCACAATTTATTGTGGACGGAAAAACTTATTCGAATGCGGGTGGTTACGCTTTATTTTTAATTCAATTTCTTTGGCAGTTCCCACATTTTTGGGCGATTGCTTGGGTATCACATACGGATTATTCTAAAGTGGGTTTTAAATTATTGCCAGCAGACAAAGGGCCTACTAAGTTCACTGCTTTACAAGCTGTGATGTATGCTGTGTTGATGGTTCCAATTGGTTTCTTACCAAACTATTTTAAAATTACGGGGGAGTGGAGTATGTGGGTGGTCTTGGTGGCGAATATTTTTATGGTGGTACAATGTGTGCGTTTATATCAAAATATGGGTGTGCCTGCGGCACGCCGCGTGATGTTTAGCAGCTACATTTATTTACCAATTGTGTATTTGGCATTAATGGCGAATAAAATTTAAAGAACGATTATGAGTACAGAAATAAAAAAAGCACATCCTTATAAATTTATCCTTTGGGTAGGTTTGGGAAGTATCATCATGCTTTTTGCAGGGTTGACCAGCGCTTATATTGTGAAAAAAGGACAGGCCAATTGGTTGGATTTTGAATTGCCTGTGGTGTTTTGGTTCTCTACATTAGTCATTCTATTAAGTAGTGTGACCATGCAGATGGCTTTGAAGAAGTTCAAAGAGCGAGAAATGGGTCAATATCGTGGGTTCATTACTTTAACTGTGTTACTTGGTCTTGTATTTGTGGTGACACAATTGATGGGCTTTAGCGCTTTAGAGGCCAATAGCATCGCCCTAACTGGTCCTAGAAGCAATTCAGCGAGTTCTTTTTTATTGGTGATAGCTGGCTTACACATCCTCCACGTGGTGGGTGGGGTGATAGCCCTTGCAATCATCTTTTTAAGAGCTTATTCTGTGAAGACAAAATTTTACAATGCCTTGCCGGTGGAATTAGCATCCATTTATTGGCATTTTGTAGATATACTATGGATTTACCTTTTTGTTTTCCTACAATTTGTAGGATAGACTAAAAACCAATATTTTTGCACTGAAATTGAAACTGAACATGTCAACAACAACAACCGCTTCGCCAACTGAAGCAAAATTATGGGGTGGTGGAAAAAGCCCTTTTAGTGTAGAGTACGGAAAAGTGATGATGTGGTACTTTTTAATGAGTGACGCGTTTACTTTTGGTGCTTTCTTAATCTCTTATGGCACGGTTCGTTTTTCTACGAACGGATGGCCTGACCCAAACGTAGTTTTTAAAAGTTTCCCATTTGCGCCAGAAGGAATTAATGCGCCGTTGGTGTTTGTATCGGTAATGACTTTTATTTTGATTGTAAGTTCTGTGACCATGGTTTTAGCAGTACATGCTGGTCATAATATGGATAAGAAAGGGGTTGTTAGAAATATGATTTGGACCATTATTGGTGGTATCGCTTTCTTAAGCTGTCAAGCTTGGGAGTGGAATCACTTATTCCATGAAGGTGCTTGGTGGGGAAGAAATCCTTTCATCAATGCAGATGGAACAGCTTCTTCGAGCAACTTCACCAACTTCTTCTTTACGATTACTGGTTTCCACGGCTTCCACGTATTCAGCGGGGTGTTGATTAATATTATTATGTTGATCATGACATTGACCAATCAATTTGAAAAAAGAGGACATTACAATATGATTGAAAAGGCTGGACTTTACTGGCACTTTGTAGATCTAGTATGGGTATTTGTATTTACTTGTTTCTACTTATTATAAACCTATTTCGAGCTCAATAACGAATTTGAACTAACTAACGAATTAACGAACTATGTCACATACAAATGATACACACGCAGAGCACGACGGTGGTGCTATTGCAGAAATTAAAAAAGTTACCATCATCCTTTCAGTTTTAACAATTGTTGAATTGATCTTGGGTTTCTGGATGATTGGAATGGAAAGTAAAGCCTTGGTACTTGGTGTGAAGGGTACTATCGTGATTTTGATGATGGCCAAAGCATTTTATATTGTTGCTTACTTTATGCACTTAAAACATGAAGTAAAGAACTTGATCATGACCATTGTGGTGCCACTTTCTTTATTTTTCTGGTTCATCGTTGCTTTTTTAGCAGACGGTAATTCATTCAGAAATTTACGCAATACCTATAATCCTTATTACAAAGAGCAATCTACGATTAAGGTAGTACAGCCAGCCCATGGAGAAGCGCAGGGCGGCGGCGAGCATGAAGCAGCAGGCGCGGCTGGTGCAGCACATACAGATTCTGCAGCGCACAAGACAGATTCTTCTGCTAAGCACGAAGACGCTAAGCACGAGACTAAGCACTAATCTTAAAGGATAGAGGGTATTGAAATTTCGCCTTTTCTGGCTTTATTTCTTACGATATTCGAAACCACTCCAACTATTTGGGGTGGTTTTTTGTTGTAACTTTACATCCTAATAACTCCATCAACAGCATGTCTAAAAAGTCAATTTACGGTTTATTTATCGCACTAGTTATACCTATTGGTTGCTATCTATGGCTTAAATCTGCAAGCGATACTGCAGTGTCTATGCCAAGACATTATTTATTGGATACGGTGGTGAGCCATGTTGAAAAAGGCAAGACCGTTGATGATAGTATTTGGCATACTACAAAAGATATTCGTTTGGTGAATCAGTTAGGGGATTCAGTGAATCTATACCAACATGCTGGTAAGATCATTATTGCTGATTTCTTTTTTACAAGTTGCGGAAGCATCTGTCCAAAGCTAACTACCAATATGGCGAAATTGCAACAGTCCTTTACAAGAGGAGGCAATAGTCGTAAAAAAGTATTGGATACGAATTTCATACAATTCATTTCTTTTTCTGTAGATCCAGAGCGTGACTCTGTTCCAGTGATTAGAGAATACGCCAATAAAATGGGCGTGTCTGCTGACAACTGGTGGTTGTTAACTGGAAGTAGAGATTCAATTTATAAGTTTGCATTTGAGGAAATGAAGGTGGATCAATTTAGTACCGAGCCTGTCTCTCCCGATTTTGTGCACACAAGCCGCTTTGTATTGATAGATAAAAAAATGCAAGTACGTGGTTATTACAATGGCACAGATTCTGCTTCTATGTTAAAGCTCGCAAAAGATGTAGGCTACTTAATGTTAGAAAAAGACAAAACTAAAAAGAGTAAAGTATTTCAAGATATTGTTGACTTAAGTTGGTTGTGGTTGGTGATTGCTTTAATGGTATCTAGTTTTGTATTTTACTTTACTAAAACGAGGTTAAAAAATTAATATTCATTGTATGAACTGGAATGAATTTAAAACAAAGTATAAACAAGAAATTAGAGTTGGGTTGATTGTGTTTATTGCAACAATGGCTTACAGAATCCTGAAGGATATTTTAAATAATAAATAAAAATCTTATGTTAGAACCTGTATTAAAGAAGAACGACAAATTAGCTTACATTTTAATAGGCGTGTTCTCTGCGGTAGTACTTGTAGTAGTGACATTCTTAAGTAAGTATACTCTAGAGGTAGAACTGCCTTTTGACAAACATATTTTTGCCTTGATTAACGCGGTAATTAACTCGACAGTGGCTGTTTTATTAATTGCGGGGTTGATTGCGGTTAAGCAAAAAAATTACACTTTACATAAGTCCATTATGCTTACAGCAATGGTCCTTTCTTTGCTATTTTTAGTGACGTATATTGCGCATCATTTATTAGCTGGAGAAGCCAAATTTGGTGATGCTAATTTTGATGGGATTGTGGACGATGCAGAAAAAGCAATATTAGGAAGTACACGACCTTTTTATTTGATTTTATTAGGAACACATATTGTTCTCGCTGCAACTAGCTTACCATTTATATTATTTACTGCATATAGGGCTTTAACAAGTGATTTTGCAGCTCATAAGGCGTTATCTAAAAAAGTATGGCCTATCTGGTTTTATGTAGCTGTAACTGGACCAATTGTATACTTGATGATTAAGCAGTATTATAATTAAGGTGCTTGATTATAATAAATAAGGTAAAATTGAAGTTGGTTTATTTAGAGCCTTAATTCCTTCGCAGGATCCCAAAATAATTTTTCAAAGTCCAAGACGGTTTCGTTTTGGACTTTTATTTTTTCCTTAGCTAA
>CAMBDE010000002.1 GCA_945865295.1 Chitinophaga pinensis
GATAACGAAGAAGGTGACAAAATTAAGTTGGTGCGAACAATGACCGACAATGATGAAGGAAAATTTGTTGCAGATAGTATCCAAGAAAATAAATTAAGAAACCATTTTTACAATAAAGACTTTGCCATTTTATATAGGACCAATGCCCAGTCAAGGTCCTTTGAGGAAAGTTTAAGAAGAACAGGCATTGCTTATAAGATCTATGGTGGGCTTAGCTTCTATCAAAGAAAAGAGGTCAAAGATTTTATCGCTTACCTACGTGTCATTGCCAATCCAAAAGACGAAGAAGGCTTAAAAAGAATTATCAACTACCCTGTTAGAGGGATTGGTAAAACGACAGTAGAAAAATGTTTAGTGATAGCGAGTGAACAAAATATTACTTTTTTTGAAGTACTAGTTAAGGCAAAAGAATTTGGTTTTAAAGCAGGCACCCTCAATTCGATAGAAGAGTTTGTAACGATGGTAAAATATTTTCAAAATCTCTTAACTAAAAACAATGCCTACGATGTGGCAGTGCAGGTTGGTAAGAGTACCAATATCATTAAGGAACTTTTCAACGATAAATCTACAGAAGGATTAGCTCGTTATGAAAACGTTCAAGAATTATTGAACTCCATTAAAGAGTGGACAGAGAGCCCTAGCAATGACGATGGTGAATTGGGAGATAAAAGTTTGGGCTCATATTTACAACAGATCACTTTAATTACCGATGCCGATAATGATAACGGGAACGAAGACACCGTAAAATTAATGACGGTGCACGCTGCAAAAGGGTTGGAATTTGATTGTGTGTTTGTAGTGGGCTTAGAAGAAACATTGTTTCCAAGTGGCATGAGTGTGAATACAAGAGAGGAATTAGAAGAAGAGCGTAGATTATTTTATGTTGCCGTAACAAGAGCAAAAAAACATTTATGGTTAAGCTATGCCAACTCGAGATATCGATTTGGGCAACTGGTACAAAATGATCCAAGTAGGTTCATTGAGGAAATGCCAGAAGAAAAATTGGACAAGTCAAGTGCTGGCGGTGGGGCAAGAAACCAATCAAGCGGATGGGGCAGCACCTACGATAGAATGCACGGCGGTAATAAGTCAGGATATTGGAATGAATCCAAGCCAAAAGCCTCCGGAGATACTAAGCCTAGCTACTTACCTGTGACACCTCCAAGCACTTTGAATAAAAACCATATTCCTTCGGCCAATTTTGCCGCTGCTGACCCAACTGCACTAGAAGAAGGCATGAAAGTAGAGCATCAAAAATTTGGCTTTGGCATCATTAAAACCATTGAAGGCTCTGCGCATAATCCAATAGCCAATATCCTTTTTGATCTGAATGGTGAGAAAAAGATCATGTTGAACTATGCTAAATTAATGATCATCAATAGCTAAGTGATGAAGAGATTGGGATCTAAATAGGCATCAACAGGCTATTCTTTGTCTTTCGATATCGGAAAAATAACACCATTATCCCCCTTCTAGCGCTAGCAAGCCATTCATTTTGATTATTTTTGCGTTGGACTGAATAAAAAAGCAATTATGATTACAACAGGCAATACCATCGTGAGCATTTATACAGAAATGACACCAAATCCAGAAACAATGAAGTTTGTGGCCAACAAACTATTGTATCCAGGCAAGAGTTTAGATGTAGCAGAAGAAGCCTTGGCAACCGCTTCTCCATTGGCGAAAGAATTATTTAGTTTCCCTTTTATCAAAAGTGTTTTTATCGCTAGCAATTTTGTGACGCTTACAAAAACAAATGATACCGAAGATTGGCAGGATGTCATTCCAACGATCAAAACATTTTTGAAAGAATATTTAGAAGCAGGTGGTGTGGTTGTGAATGAAGATGAGGTTGCAAAAATGAAACAAGAAGCAACCAATGTAGTTTCTGCCGATGACGATGATGTGGTAAAGCGCGTAAAAGAATTATTAGAAAACTATGTAAAGCCAGCTGTTGAAATGGATGGCGGTGCAATACAGTTTAAAAGTTATAACAACGGTATCGTTAACCTGATGCTACAAGGCTCTTGTAGTGGTTGTCCATCTAGCATGGTCACACTTAAAGCAGGTATCGAAGGCATGATGAAGCGTATGATTCCCGAAGTAAAAGAGGTGGTAGCAGTAGCAGAGTAGTAATTTTATTGGCCTTTATGTAATATAAGGCCAATAAAATATACACTCTAACTATTTTGTTTAAAAAATTAAAAATTTTTCGAATTATTTATATTTTTTCTTTTATTAATTATAAAGAAAAAATATTTAACCTCTAATGATTTTGTTCAAAAAATTAAAAATTTTTCGAACCTCTTTATTTTCAATTTTTATTCTTCTATAATTTATTATAAAGCGCTCTCAATTTCTCTCGCGTCATAATGCTTTCCCAATTAGGGCCCAAAGCATTCTCCCATAATGGCTTCATGCCCAAAGACACATTGATCATTGCATCAAATTGTGCCTCTGATAAATTCGCACAGATGTCTACCGGAATATCGATATTGTTTTTAGCCACCATGTGCTTAAACTCTTTAACACCGGCTGGATAATATTCCTCTAAGTGATTCATCACGATACAGTTACCGATACCATGTTTTGTTCCTAATAAATAACTTAGGCCATAGCTCACTGCATGCGCCACACCAACTTGGCTATACGCAATACTCATGCCACCTGCATAAGAGGCCATCATCAATTGATCATCGCATTCATCATCCCAGGTATTTTTTTCTACAAACACTTTTCTGCAAAGCTCTAATGCTTTTTCACCATAGCTCTTGCTAAACTCATTTAAGAATGTACCTTCTAAACTTTCAATACAATGTATATAACAATCCATCCCTGTATAAAAACGTTGGTATGCAGGCGCGTCCTTTGTTAATTCAGGATCCAATACAATTTGATCAAATGGGGTAAAGTCAGAGTTCATGCCCAGCTTTCTAGTTGGACCCGTTAGAACAGTCGTACGACTCACTTCGGCGCCCGTTCCACTTAGTGTTGGGATACCCACTTTATAAACACCTGCTTGTTGTACTAAGTCCCATCCTTGGTAGTCTGCAGAGGAACCAGGATTTTTCATCATCAAAGCAACGGCTTTGGCTAAATCTAAAGTTGATCCGCCACCAATACCAATAATACCACTCACTTCACCAAATGTTGCTTTTAATTCAGCTGCAAGTGCATCCACCTGTATTGTCTTTGGTTCATAAGTCACATCCACAAAAATAATTTTGTCTTTGCCTCTTAAGGGTACTCTACTTGCCAAAGGTTTTCCTTCAAAAAAATGATCTAGAAAAAAAATCATTGGAAAATCACCCTTACGATGTGGGGCAATAATTTCATCTACTTGATTAAAAGCACCACGGCCATACACTACATAATCGACCATTTTAAAATTACGAAACTGCATAATTATTTTTTTACTCGTATCAAAGTTACAATCTTATTGATAAAAAGCGACCCCGTGGAGTTGCTTTTAGTTTACTGTGCTAATTTCTTTTGTAGTGCCTCTAAGGAAACACCTTTTGTTTCTGGTACTTTAGTTAAAATCCAAACTAATTGTAATGCCATCATCACCGTAAAAAAAGCAAAGATGGGCCAAGGATTGTCTTTGAAAATTCCATTTTCACTATCTAAAAATACAGGTGTGACTAAAGTAATAAGTGCTGCAAAAACCCAGTGGATGCTAGCTCCAAAGGCTTGACCCTTGGCTCTAATTTGAGTAGGAAAGATTTCTGATATCAATACCCAAATAACAGCACCTTGTCCAATAGCATGCGCAGCTATAAATAATAGTAAAAAACTAAGCATGAACTCGGGTGCGCTATGATAAATAAAGCCATAGGCCACCATGGATAAGCTTATAATGTATCCGAATGATCCAATGATTAATAAGGTCTTACGGCCAATTCGGTCAATTAACCAAAGACCTACAAACGTAAATACCAAGTTCATTAAACCTAAAGAGATAGAACTTAATAAAGAATTATTCTTTGCAAAGCCAGCTTCTTCTAAAATTCTTGGTGCATAATATAAAAGAAAATTAATGCCCGAAGCCTGATTAAAAAAGGCTACGAAAAAAGCAATGGAAATTATTTTACGGTGATGTTTGGTAAATAATTGAATAGCACCTTGTGCTTTTTCTTCCTCGTAAGCTGTTTTTATTTCTTGAATCGTTTGATCAATATTTTCTACCCCCACAATCGCTAAATTTGCTCTAGCGCCCGCCTCGTCATTTTTAACAGAGAACAACCATCTTGGACTTTCGGGTAAGCCGAGTGTCATTAAAGTATAAATGATAGAAGGAATTAATAAAACAGCTAACATCCAACGCCAATCATTTTCACCACCAACACCTGCTAAAAAATAATTAGATAAATAAGCCACTAAAATACCAAAGACGATATTGAACTGGTACATGCCTACTAATTTTCCTCTGTTATTTTTATTAGAAATTTCAGAAATATACGTTGGTGCTGCTACAGAAGATACACCAATGGCAATACCTCCAATTAATCTAAAGAATGAAAAAGTATAAGCGTCTTGCGCCAATGCAGATCCAATGGCAGATGCTATAAACATAATACCTAACCATATCAATACTTTCTTACGGCCATATTTTTCTGTTGGTGCACCTGCAAAAACAGACCCAATCACGGTACCCCATAATGCCATAGACATAATAAAGAATCCATGAAACCAAGGTGAAGTCTGCCATAACACTTGAATAGGTTTATCAGCACCAGAAATCACCACCATATCAAATCCAAAAATAAATCCTGCAAGTGCTGCGACTACGGTTGACTGAAATAGTTTTCCTTTATTCATGTATCTATTTTAAAAGTTCAGCTGCTTTGATTAAATCTTCAGGGGTGTCTATTTCTACACCCATATAATGAGTGACAGCCATTTTAATAGATACACCATTTTCTAGGTAGCGTAAACACTCTATTTTTTCTGCTGCTTCTAATGGGGACATCGGCCAATTCGTAAAATCAATTAAAGCTTGTTTTTTAAACGCATAAACGCCTACATGTTCATAATAAGTAATGACCGGCTCTGTTGACCTTGGATAAGGAATCACACTGCGTGAAAAAAATAAGGCATTACAATTTTTATCGACCGCTACTTTTACATAGTTCGGATCTTCGATGGATGCTGGATTGGTTAATACTTGCATTAAAGAAGCAACCTGTACTGTTGGATCTTTAAAACAGGCAAGTACTTTTTCTAATGGCTCGCGTTTAACAAAGGGTTCATCCCCTTGAACGTTGACCACAATATCTATGTCTATATTTTTGATGGCTTCAGCAATTCTATCGGACCCACTTTCGTGAGCCTTTTGACTCAGAATGGCCTTCCCACCGTTATCAACTATTTCATTAAAAATAATATCACTATCAGTCACTACATAAACTTCGTCAAATAAGCCCGTCGCCTTTGTATTATCATACGTATGTCGAATCACAGATTTGTCACCAAGCATTTGCATCAGCTTTGCTGGAAACCTTGTTGCTGCGTACCTGGCTGGTATAAATGCGCCAACTTTATTCATGGATTATTTTAATTTATACGAATTTAAAAAGCGATGGATTAATAATCTGATTTTATAGATTTATTAAATGGCGCTTTTAATTGATAAGACAGGGAACCGTCTTGTGTATTATCCATCACATCTAATCCATATACAATCTGATCCATCGGCGTATCATTATAGGTTCCTAAAATACGATCCCAGATAGAAAAAATATTGCCATAGTTACTATCCGTTTGAGGACGGGTAATATGATGGTGTACTCTATGCATATTTGGAGATACAATAATGTACCCAACCGTTTTATCAAACCATGTTGGAATACGAATATTAGCATGATTGAACTGTGTAAGTACCACACTTAAACTTTGATACAACATGACCATCCAGATGGGCGTACCCAAAATAAAAACTGCAAGAATGGCGAAAACGGCTCTCACCACCGACTCTCCTGGGTGATGTCTATTTCCTGTAGTGGTATCGACCATCGTGTCTGCGTGGTGCACCATATGAAACTTCCATAAAAATTTGACTTTATGTTCAATCATGTGTACCAAGTAAGCACCAATAAAATCTAATAGCAAAAGACCTGCAATCGCTTCAACCCAAGGATTTAAATGAATGAGCTGCAGTAATCCAAAATGTTGTTGCACCGTCCAGTCACTCGCCTTTACCATAATGAATGCAAATGCAAAATTGATTACAATGGTGGTAAAAGTGAAAAAGAAATTAAGCCCCGCGTGTTTCAACTTATTATACTTAAAATTAAAAAGGGGTACTGCAAATTCTACCAACCAAAAAGAAGTAATACCAGCTGCCAATAACAATGCACGATGTAAACTTGGAATGGTTTCAAAATAGGTTTTTATCGCCTCTAACATAGCAATTTGTTTTATGCATAAATGTAAATAAAAAACCCGATGTTCTGCAGTCAGATACACCGGGTTCTTCTTAAGTCTTGTTAAAGACTTCGTATAGGATAGGGATTAACTATTTAACATTAATGGCATCACCAACATCAACAAGTCCTCTCCTGGAGCTTGTTCTGAAGGTTTGATTAAACCTGCCTTACTTGGCGTAGACAATTCAATAAAGACCTCGTCCGTATCTGCTGCATTCAACATCTCGATCAAAAACTTAGCATTAAAGGCTATTTGAATATCTTCTCCTTGGTATTCGCAACTCATGCGCTCGTTACCCTCAAAACTAAAATCAATATCCTGCGCAGCCATCTGTAATTCACTTCCTGTAATATTTAAAGCCACCTGATTGGTGCTTTTATTACTAAATACATTCACGCGGCGTAATGCATTTTGAAAATCGTGCTTATTCACTGTTAAACGATAAGGATTGTCCGCAGGAATCGCCACTTTATAGTCTGGGAATCTTGCATCAATCAATCGACAGATTAATTGTGTAGACCCGTGCGCTACAAATAAGTGATTGTTGTTAAAGCTAACCGTGATCGCATCATCATTATCTGGTAAAGCGTTCTTTAATAAATTAAGTGGCTTTTTAGGTACGATGAAAGAAGCGTTTTGAGTCGCTTTCACATCTGTTCTTTTATAGCGCACCAAACGGTGTGCATCTGTGGCTACAAACTGAACGCTCTCCTTTGTTAGTTCAAAGAATACGCCTGTCATAGCAGGACGCAAATCGTCACCGCTCACAGCAAATAATGTTTTATTAATAGCTGTTAACAAACCACCGCTGGTCATGTTAAAACCTGTTGTATCGTCTGCTGTAGGCTCTTTTGGAAAGTTGTCCGGATTTTCACCCATCACTTTATACTTTCCATTATCGCTTGTAATTTCTACTGCATAGTTCTTATCAATATTAAAAGTCAGTGGTTGGTCTGCAATATTTTTTAAAGAATCAATTAAAATTTTTGCAGGAATACAAACGCGTCCGTTCACCTTACTCTCTACTTCCATTTGTACGCGCATGACTGTTTCCAAATCAGTTGCTACAATATTTAATTTTTTATCTTCTATTTCGAATAAAAAATCTTCCAAGATAGGCAATACAGTATTGGTATTAATGACACCAGAAATTTGTTGGAGGTGTTTTAATAAAGAAGAAGAAGATACAATAAACTTCATGCGTTCAATTTTTGATTTTTTAGGGTGGCTGTTTCCCCTTGAATAACTAGAACGAAACTAAAGCAAAATCTTAAGATTAAAAAGCTATTTTAGCAATTCTTATTGACATTATGAAGAAAGTTCGAATTGGTAAGGAGCAAGCTATACTAAGGATACGGCACTATTGTGCCTACCAAGAACGGGCCCAACAAGAGGTCAGGGATAAGCTATACGAACTGGGTATGACCAAGGACGAAGTGGAAGAAATAATGTCGGACCTGATTGCCGAAAATTTTTTAAACGAAGAGCGATTTGCTGTTCAATTCGCAGGGGGACATTTTAGAATTAAGGGATGGGGTAAGGTTAAAATTCAACACGCATTAAAACAAAAAAGGGTCAGTAGCTACAATATCAAAATTGGATTAAAAGCAATTGATGGGGATGCCTATCTCAAAACCTTAGAACAGCTTGCAACTAAAAAATGGAATAGCTTAAAGGGAGAACGAGGCCTAAGCCGCATGGCTAAAACATATGCATTCTTACACCAGCGTGGATTTGAGCCAATATTATACCAACCCATTGTGCAGAAGCTTTATAAAGCTTAAAAATATGGTATGATTAACCCTCTTTTCCAAAAGCGTTCCAGCCCTGTGCAGTAATATCAAATAAATTATTTCCTTTGGTGATTAATTTGGTGCCCTCTGATGCATCACACATATATCCAATCACACTAATCTCTTCTTGCATAGTCATTTTATCATAGTCTGCTTGCTTCATGGTAAACAACAATTCATAATCTTCTCCGCCATTCAATGCACAAACGGTGGCATCTAGTCCAAACTTAAAAGCAGCAGCCTTACTTGCTTCGTTGATCGGAATTTTTTCTTCATAGATTCTGCAACCCAATTCAGATTGTTTACACAAGTGCAATACGTCAGAACTCAAGCCATCGCTGATATCCATCATGGATGTTGGTTTGATAGCTAATTTTTCAAGTAATTCAATAATGTCTTTTCTTGCTTCTGGTTTTAACAATCTTCCTACGATATAATCTTCGTTTTCTAAATTAGGTTGTATCTGTGGATTTTCTATAAAGATTTGTTTTTCGCGTTCCATCAATGTTAATCCCAAAAATGCTGCGCCCAAATCTCCTGATACACAAATTAAATCACCCGACTCGGCTGTGCTTCTTTTGATGTACCCATCTGGTGCCACTTCACCCAATGCAGTCACAGAAATAATGAGTCCTTTTTGAGAGGTGGAAGTGTCTCCACCAATTAAATCCACCCCATATTTATCACAGGCAATGGCTACGCCTTCGTAAAATTCTTCTAAGGCTTCTAAACTAAATCGATTGCTGAAAGCTACGCTCATCGTGATTTGTGTGGGATGCGCATTCATTGCATAAATATCGCTTAGATTCACCACCACCGATTTATATCCAAGATGTTTTAATGGTGTATACATTAAATCAAAGTGCACGCCCTCTATTAGTAAGTCGGTGGTGATCACCGTTTGTTTTCCAAAATGATCTATCACTGCTGCGTCGTCCCCTATTGACAATAGTGTGGACGCATTGAGTGTTTCAAAGTTTTGTGTTAATCTATCTATTAATCCAAACTCACCTAATTTTTCTATCTCTGTTCTTTCTGTTGACATAAAATATTGCTGTTACTTTTTTTACTCGTTTATTTTTTAGGCTTTACGCCTCTATAAATTACCCCCATTCACCACGGATAATAATTGGTCGTGAATAAAACCATTAGTTGCTATGATGCCCGGCTGGTATGGATTGTATACGTTACCCATTAAGTCTGTTACCTTTCCTCCTGCTTCTTCTACCATTAAAAATCCTGCAGCACTATCCCATGCCTGAAGTTTGTGTTCATAAAATCCATCAAATCTTCCAGCAGCGGTCCAGCATAAATCTAATGCTGCACTTCCTAGTCGACGAACCGGTATCGCTTTTCGTACTAGTTTTTCAAAAACTTGTAAAGGCCCGTTTTCACTATCTAAATATTGATAAGGAAATCCTGTCACCAAGCAGCTATGTAAAATGGAATCTTTATTGCTCACCTTAATTGGTCTACCGTTCAAAGTGGCGCCTTGTCCTTTTTCTGCAAAATACAATTCATTCATGAATGGATTATACACAGAACCTAAAATCATTTCGCCCTTGTGTTCCACACCAATACTTACACAACAAATTGGTATGCCATTCGCAAAATTAATAGTGCCGTCAATGGGGTCTATGATCCATTTTGTATCAGACAGGGAAGCCATCTCACCAGTTTCCTCGCTTAGTATAAAATGATCTGGAAATTGGGATTGAATTAAGCCAATAATGGCTTTTTCTGAAGCATGATCTGCCTCGGTGACAAGGTCATTTATAGAAGATTTGCTAGCAATTGTAAACGTACCGTTAAAAAAACGAGTCAACTCTTTTGCTCCGAGTTCTACAGCCTGAATTAGCGTATTTTTAATCATGATACAAAAGTAGGTTCGTTTGCTCGAATAACATTCGTATTTTTGAGTCTATTTCGTAAAAGTAAAACCCTATTTTATAGATGGCCATATTTGAATTTAATTTACCAAAAAGCCTTTCTAAAGCACTTGGTCTTCCAACAAAAAGTCCAAGAACCGCACAAATGCGTGTTTTAAAAAAATTACTTAAAAGAGCACGTTACACAGCTTTTGGCCAAAAAAATAAATTCGACGAAATATTGGCTAGTAAACATATTGGGAAAAAGTTCCAAGAAATAGTACCAACTTATAATTACAATAAGATCTATAAAGAATGGTGGCATTTAACGCTTGAGGGCCAGCCCGATATTTGTTGGCCAGGAAAGATCAACTATTTTGCTTTAAGCAGCGGTACGAGTGAAGCTGCAAGTAAGTATATTCCAATTACAAACGACTTATTGAGAGGCAACAAGATCGTCATGATCAAGCAATTGATCAGTTTTTTAAAGTATCGTGAAATACCCTTGTCTGCGATGGGGCGTGGATGGCTTACCTTAGGTGGTAGTACAGATTTACAAAAAGGTGCGGGTTATTATGCAGGGGACTTAAGTGGGATCACTGCAAAAAAATCTCCTTTTTGGTTTCAACCTTTTTACAAGCCTGGTAAAAAAATTGCCAAAGAGCGCGATTGGAATAAAAAACTAAAAGAGATTGTAGAGAAAGCACCTGACTGGGATATTAGTTTTGTAGTAGGCGTGCCTGCCTGGATACAAATGTGTTTAGAGATGGTGATAGAGCGCCACAAACTTAACAATATCCACGAAATCTGGCCTAATCTAACTTTGTTCGTACACGGTGGGGTAAGTTTTGAGCCCTATAAACATGGTTTTGAAAAGTTATTAGGAAAGCCGATTGAATATGTTGAAACCTATTTAGCAAGCGAAGGATTTTTAGCATGGCAGGATAAGCAAAATGCGGTAGGAATGCGCTTAACCTATAACCAACATATCTTTTTTGAATTCGTTCCTTTTGACGAAACAAACTTTGATGAAAATGGAGAAATGGTGGATGATCCAGAAACCTTAATGATTCACGAAGTGGAAGAAGGCAGAGATTATGCGGTTTTGATTAGTACACCTGCCGGTGCATGGCGTTATTTAATTGGAGATACAGTTCGTTTTGTACATAAAGCCAATGCAGAAATTATTATCACAGGGAGGACAAAACATTTTTTAAGTTTGGTGGGTGAGCATTTGAGTGTGGACAATATGAATAAAGCCATTCAGTTAGTGAGCGAGGAATTGAATTTGTCTATTCCCGAATATACGGTTACGGGCGAGCCTGATGGAAACTTTTTTGCACACCATTGGTATGTAGCTTGTGATCAAACTATTAACGAAATTTTATTAGCAGAAAAAATAGATGAAAAGTTAATTCAACTCAACGATGATTATGCAATTGAGCGAAAAAGTGCACTTAAGTCTATTAAAGTATCTGTGCTCAAAGAAAATTGTTTTATGGGATTCATGGAAAGCAAGGGCAAAATTGGTGGACAGCATAAGTTTCCAAGAGTATTAAAAGGTGATATGCTTGCAGACTGGAAGCTATATATTAAAAATCAAGGACAATGTTAGTTGACCCAATTTTAAAAGGTTTGCTATTGGGTTTTATTTTAAGTATTTCCATTGGACCTGTTATTTTCGCAATTATCAAACAAAGCCTTACCAATGGCAAGCGCTCTGGCTATGCATTTGTAGCAGGCGTTTCGAGCAGTGATTTTATTTTACTTTTTATTTGCAATTTTTTTACTTCTTTATTTAATCTTGTACTCAACCATAAATCAACGATTGCTTTAGCGGGTGCAGGGTTTTTATTGTTGATGGGTTTATATACTTTATTCTTTAAAAAATTGAAATTAGAAAACATGGGCACTGACGGTATCCATAAAACCGTTGGCATTAAAGACCTCGTCTCCTCTTATTTTTCTGGCTTCTTAATGAACACACTTAATCCTAGCGTTTTTTTATTTTGGTTTGCATGGACAGCTGCCATTAATACGAGTGCGGACGATACATCTAATCCGATGCAATATAAATTGATCGTTTTTGGAACCTGTCTTGGATTTGTATTATTATCTGATTTAATCAAAGTTTTTTTAGCGGGTAAACTAAGACCGAGGTTAACAGAAAAAAGCCTTCTTTGGATCAATCGTGTTTCTGGAATGATCGTTTTAATCTTCAGCGCGGCACTTTTATATAGTGCTATTTTGATTTATTAGGTCAAGTCCTGCTTCTTTCACAAACATTTATGGCAATATGGTTCATTTTAGTTGGCTTTATTGTAATTTGGACTTGTGAAAAAAGTAACCCTTTTGTTGTTTTGTACCTGCCTATTAGCATTGGCTAATATGGTGGTAGCGCAATCCGGAAACGTGCTTATTTTAAAAGATAGAGGTGTCACTATTAAGTCATTTACAAAAGACAATTACATTGAATTTGAATTTAGCAATCGTCAGTGGATAACAGGACAAATTCAATGGGTCAAAAACGACTCTATTCAAGTTAAACAATATGCACTCCAAACCGCCATGACGGCTTATGGTACTTATGGACAAGACACATTAAAATTGGGAACACTAACATTACACATCAACGAGATTCGGGCATTTGCAAAAGACAAAGGTCGTTACCAAAGTGTTTTTGCCAACGGTGCATTTTTAAAATATGGAGGCGTTCTATATAGTGGATTAAATATCACCAATTCTATTATTAATAAAGAGGCCGTGTTTAGTTCAAGAAATGTACCCTCTATTGCAGGTGGGATAGTTGCTTATTTTATAGGAAGGTGGATGAGTAAAAAGAATCCACCTTACAGGCCAATTGGCAAAAGATTTAGTGTAGAAATTTTGTAAGCCTGGATTATTTAAAAAACAGAAATTACATTCACTATTATTGATTTACATTTTGATTAAAAAAATTAAGCGCATCATTTGGTATTTGTTTATTAGTTCATTACTCTATGTAGTTATTTTGCGTTTTGTATTTCCACCTATTACCATTACCCAGTTCACCAATGTATTTGGCTTAGGATTAAAGAGAGACTATATTGCCTGGGAGGCTCTTTCTTATAATATTAAACTAGCCGCAATAGCTAGTGAGGATCAGGCTTTCCCCGATCATATCGGGGTAGACTGGGAGGCCATGGAAAGAAGTTTCAAAACAAAAAAGAAAAAAAAGAAATCTAGAATTCCGCTTGGAGGAGGAGCAAGTACCATTACACAACAGGTTGCTAAAAATGTATTCTTATGGCAAGGCGGTCAATATGATAAATACATTCGTAAACTACCTGAATTTTATTTTACTTTTTTAATTGAACTTGTTTGGGGCAAAAAAAGAATTTTAGAAATGTATTTAAATGTGATAGAAACTGGTCCTGGTTGTTTTGGTGTTGAAGCAGCCGCACAATATTATTTTAAAAAATCAGCAAAAAATTTAACACGTGCCGAAGCTGCAATGATTATTGCAGGCCTTCCTAATCCCAAGAAATTCACAGCGCGTCCAATGACAAAAAGAGTTGCATGGCGTTATCCACAAATACTAAGAGAAATGAACAATTTGGAAGGGGATGAGGCTATTCGAGATTTAATTAGAAAAAAATAGCCGGGTTTATCCACCAGCTCATGCACAATTTTTAATTCGAAGTGGATGATTGTGTATAAAGCCAGTCGGCTTGTGAATTATTTTCCACTTTTAAATTTTCGGGAGTTTTTGGTTGATCAGTTGAATGGCATTTGCTATGCGTTGGTCACCCGATCCAGACACAATCCCCCATGGTGTTTTTTGATTGATCAAAAGTTCTTTGTAAAGGGTAAATAGTTCGAGTCTAGGACCGGCATCTGGATATTCACGCATTTCGTCTTCAGCCCATGGTAGGTCTATATCACAGAGTAAGTATAAATCATAATTTCGTTGATTGATTTGTTCTAAAATATAGTGATGACAATTATTAAACACATATTCACACCATACTTTCATCACATACATATCTGTGTCCACAATTAATTTATTTGTGGTTGCCTCAGCTTGATTGTCTTCGTTTTTTTGTTCTAATAATTCAATTGATTTGTCTTCGTTTTTTATTTGGCCCTTTGCGATGATTAATAAATCATCATAGGTATACTTAGTTCCATGTTCAGCTAAAAACTGTCTTGCATATTCAGGTGTCCAAATAGTTTGATAGTGCGCCGCGAGTGCTGCACAAAGTGTGGACTTACCTGTTGACTCTGGACCTAGAACAACTATTTTTTGAATTGGTTTCATTGTTTCGCTTTTTTATTCCAAGTAATTAAACCTGCTATTGATAAAATTAATAAAACTATAAATTGAAAACTTGTAAACGCATATCCCTTGATAAAATAAAGTGGTATCGATGTAATATTCGTGATAATCCACCAGATCCAGCTTTCCACTTTTTTCTTTGCCATCAACCACATTGCTGTATAAGCAGATGCGCTTGCTAATGCGTCTGCCCATGGAATTGCATCTGGCGCAAAATTGTTTTTTAAAAATTCTAGTACAAAAAACAAGATGGCATAAAATCCGATAAAAACAAAAACCTGTTGGAGTCTTTGTGTGGTATTGCTAATGGTGATCTGTAATGCATTGGTGACCTGATCTTCTTTTTTTCTTGACCACCAATACCAGCCATAGATACTCATGATGGTATAATATAAATTTACGCTTGCCTCTCCTAATAAATGTCCTTTATAACTTAGATAAATAAATAGGCTTGTGTTAATGATGCCGGTAGGAAACACTAAAATATTTTCTTTGCGGCTATACCAAACTGAAACAATACCCATGATCACCGCCACAGCTTCTAGCCATGTTGTTTGAACTAACCCATTGTAAACTGCTATAAAAAAATCATTCATAAACTAGGATGCTTTCATTTTTTCTAATTGTAATTCCATTCTGAACATTTCGTCACGCAGTTTTGCAGCCTCCATAAAGTCCATTGCCTTCGCCATTTTTTCCATTTGCTTTTTTGTTTGCAAAATCGCTTTCTCCATTTGTGGTATGGTTTGATATTGACTGTTTGGTTCTGCTACCATATTCAATTCATCTGTAGTTCGAATGTTGATATTGTCTTGACTAAATCCTTTGATATCCAATACTGCCGTTTGTTTCATCACTTGTTCTATTGATTTTACAATAGTGGTGGGTGTAATATTGTGTTCAATATTGTATTGAATTTGTTTTGCTCTTCGACGATCGGTTTCATCCATGGTGCGTTGCATGCTCATTGTAATTTTGTCGCCATAAAATATAACACGACCACGCACATTTCTTGCGGCACGACCCGATGTTTGGGTGAGTGATTTTTCATTTCTTAAAAATCCTTCTTTATCTGCGTCCAGCACCACTACCAATGAAACTTCTGGCAAATCCAAGCCCTCTCTTAATAAATTCACGCCCACTAATACATCAATCACCCCAAGTCTTAATTCTCTCAAAATTTCCACACGCTCTAATGCATCTATATCGCTATGGATATATTTAGATTTGATGTTGATTTTAGATAGATAGCGATCCATCTCCTCGGCCATCTTTTTAGTTAAAGTGGTCACCAACACACGATCGCCCATATCTACCTGCATCGCTATTTCATCTAATAAATCATCAATCTGATTTTTAGTTGGGCGCACTTCTATTGGTGGATCCAACAAGCCAGTTGGGCGTACCACCTGCTCTACAATTAATCCATCTGTTTTTTCTAGTTCATATTCACCCGGTGTAGCACTCACAAAAATGGTTTGTCCAATCACCCGCTCAAACTCATTAAAATTAAGTGGCCTATTGTCAATCGCACTTGGAAGTCTAAAACCAAATTCAACTAAGTTCATTTTTCTACTTCTATCCCCCCCATACATCCCTGTTATTTGTGGTATGGTTACATGGCTTTCATCGATCACACATAAAAAGTCTTTTGGAAAATAATCCAATAAGCAGAACGGCCTTGTACCTGGCTTGCGTCGGTCAAAAAATCTAGAATAGTTTTCGATCCCCGTACAATAACCCAATTCTCTAATCATCTCTATATCGTATTCAACTCTTTCCTTTATCCTTGCAGCTTCTTGATGTTTTCCGACATTTTTAAAATACTCGACCTGTGCGAGCAACTCGTCCTGAATTTCTATAATGATTTCTTGTAGCATTTCTTTTGGTGCCATGTATAAATTTGCAGGAAAGATGGCGGCGTTCTCCATGGGCTCAATTCTTTTTCCTGTTTCAATTTCTATACTTTCAATGGCTTCAATTTCATCACCAAAAAAAGTAATGCGGTATCCATAATCTACATAGGGCAGTCGAATGTCGATTGTGTCTCCGTTCACTCTAAAAGCACCACGATCAAATTCAGTTACAGATCGGTGGTACAAACTATTCACGAGCGCGTGTAAAAATGCTTGACGGGATAAAATTTGACCTTGGTGAATTCGAATGATGCCGTTTTCATATTCGGTTGGATTACCCATACCATAAATACAACTCACACTCGCCACAATAATAATATCTCTTCGGCCACTTAGTAATTGTGCAGTTGCTTGAAGCCTTAGCTTATCAAGTTCTTCATTAATGCTTAAATCTTTTTCGATATATACACCCGATGTGGGTAGATACGCTTCTGGTTGATAGTAATCATAATAAGACACAAAATAACCTACTGCATTATCAGGAAAGAATTGTTTAAACTCTCCATACAATTGAGCAACCAATGTCTTGTTGTGGGTAAGGACTAGCGTGGGGCGTTGTACGTTTTGAATTAAATTGGCAATGGTAAAAGTTTTACCAGAACCCGTCACGCCCAAGAGTGTTTGTTGCATGTCTCCATTCTGCACACCCTCGGTCAATTGCGCAATTGCAGTTGGCTGATCGCCCGAGGGTGTATAGTTGGAATGAAGTTTAAAAGGCATGCACAAAGGTAAGCGCAAACCTTAAATAAGTTTCGTTAAAAACAGTTTAAAGTGTTTCTAAATAATTAGCCAACCTGTTGATTGCTGCGGCTACTTCTTCAATTTGAGTCCTTGTTTCAGACCAATCTTTTTGTTCAATTGCTTCACGAACACCTGGTATTGTTTTAACCCCATAACCAGTATAAAAGCCTGGTGCGTATAAACTATGTTTGTACCATGGTCTACGCGGCAAGCCCTTTGTCATTAATAAGGTTTGTTCTGCTGCATAAATTTTTGCATTAATTGTAGCAAGTTTTTGTGCATCCGCATTTGCTTTTATTTGCTCTACCTGTTCTGCTGATTTTTCTAAACGCGTTAATGCATTTAATATCGATGCAAAATCAACATAAGGAATATCTTCAACCGTTGTTGGTAATTTTAGTCCCTCTGTAGGATCTGCCGCAACGGCATACGCTTTTGTGTTGACTAATTCGTTTTCCACTTTTGCTTTTTCGCGCATTTGATCTACATTATTCATTAACTCGGCAATGTACCCTTTCACTGTTTTATGTAAGGCTGTAAAATCAAATGGTAAAGCGTCTGCCTCGGATAACCTTAATGCTGCGCGTCCTGCTGTTTGTGCAAGTGTGACACCATAGGCAAATCCAGGATCTTTGTATTTTGAATAATGATCATAGGAATCATAAATGGAGTGGTATTCTCCACCTTCGTTTTCTCCACCAAATCCAATATTTAAAGAAGGAACACCTACGTGTTGAATAAAGGAAGAATAATCAGACCCCGATCCCATAGCGCCTAGTGGATAACTGGTGCTATTTAAGATTTCTTTTTTGGCCGCAGTGGTGGTTGCTTCTGTTGCTCGATTAGCTCTTTGTCTTTCAAAAATAGTGACGCCTGTTTGAGGGTCTTGTATGGATTTACTAATCTCAGTAATTAAACCCGTGAAGGCATGAGAGCCTTCGGCACCTAAGAAGCCTCTACCGTTTCCATCTGAATTAATATAGGCTACTGCTTTTGCTTGTAAAGACGCTGCATGTTCTTCGACCCACTCTACAGAACCCATCAATCCTTGTTCTTCTGCATCCCATGCACAATACACAAGTGTTCTTTTTGGTTTCCAACCTGATTTAACCATGGACCCAATTGCGTAAGCCTCTTCTAGTTCTGCGGCCATGCCACTAACTGGGTCATTTGCGCCATTTACCCAGGCATCATGGTGATTTCCTCTAATCACCCACTGGTCTGGATATTGGCTACCCTGTATTGTTGCAATCACGTTGTATGCAGGGCGTAATTTCCAATCAAAATCCAATTTTAAATGCACTTTAGATTTACTTGGACCTATATGATAGGTAAAAGGCAGACCGCCTCTCCAAGATTTTGGTGCCACTGGACCAGCCATGTCTTGTAATAAAGGCGCGGCATCGCTATAACTAATTGGAAGAACGGGAATTTTCAACAAATTCTCTGCATCATTGTGGTCAACCCTTGGGGCCCCGTCAACAGAAGCATAGTTGGGTGTACTAGGATCTCCAGGATAAATTACCATATCCATAATAGAGCCTCTTTGAACACCATATTTATTTTTAAACGGTCCTGCTGGATAAACATCGCCTGCGCCATAGCCATCGTCTTGTGGATCTGAATAAATTAAACAACCAATGGCACCATGTTCTTGTGCAACTTTTGGCTTAATGCCTCTCCAACTTCTACCATATTTTGCAATTACGATTTTACCTTTTACATCGATACCATATTTTGCAAGGGTTTCATAATCTTCTGGTAAACCATAGTTCACAAAAACCAACTCAGCATTAACATCACCATCTGCACTCCAACAATTATACGTTGGTAGTTGATCTGCTTGTCCAGACGTGGCATCTTCTTTTAAAGCGGGTTCTTTTAATAAGGCCTTAAAATTAGTTGCGCCCTTCATTTCTAATACGCGCGTGATAGGTGTTGGAAACAATAATTGATAGGTCACAATTTTTGTATCCCATCCTGCGGCTTTAAATTGTGTAGCAATATCATCGGCAACGAACTTTCCGCCAACAGAACCAATATGGTGTGGCACAGAAGACATTCGTTTAATATTTTCGCCAATTCTTTTTGCGCTTAATTGACTATCAAAACGCGCCTCCAATTTTTTCTGAGCCTCTGCGTTTTTAAATCCTGTAAATTGTTGTGCAACACTATTCATGCTTAGGTTCAACATGATTGCGCAAAACAACCCTATTTTATTTAGGTTTTGCATAATTGTTTTTTTATTAGTTTGATACAAAAGATGATTTAAAATTTATTTATACTTTTCTATTTAAATAATTCACATAATTAGGAAGTTCATATTGATATTCCCCTTGCATAAAAGGTGATGTCACTAAAAAATCGGCTGTGGTTCTGTCGCATGCCATTGGAAGGTTCCATGCTACTGCAAGCCTTAATAAAGCTTTTATATCACTATCATGTGGTTGTGCTTCCATGGGATCAAAAAAGAAAAAAATCATATCAATATCGCCTGTTGCAATCATAGCGCCAATTTGTTGGTCACCGCCCAGGGGTCCGCTTAATAGTTTAACCACAGGCCGATCTAATGCTTCTTCAATTAATCTACCTGTTGTTCCTGTTGCAATTAAACTATGTTTAGACAACACTATTTTATTGTGCACCGCCCATTCAATGATATCCTTTTTTTTATTATCATGCGCAATCAGTGCAATTTTTTTTCTTTTTTCTAGTTTTCGGGTGGCTTTCATTGTAAAAATTTAAATCATTATTCTTGTACCCTTTTTCCCATTATTGGTAGTGCTACCAAGATAACTAAAATAATGGTGGTTGGGATCTTAAATAACTTAAGCATAAAAAATATGGAGATGATAAAAACTGGATATGTAAAAAGTAGGACAGAAAACAAAACAGAATCAAAAAATACGGAGTTTTTTGTTTTTTCTGCCACAAAGTTCTTTATTAGGTTGTAAAATGGTAGGTGAATTTTATAAAACAAATGGCTTTTATTAAATTTTGTTGGGGTTTTGGGAATTAAAATATTTTGTTTTAATTGATCAAAAACCAATTGATTAAATACAACACGGTCTCTACTATTTTGAATATGTGGAATATCATTCATTTCTGAAACAACCAAATTGACTGTTTTTCCAATTCCCTTAAATTGATTGAATGCAATTCCGGCTATATGAATCTTAGGATTGGTGTTTAATTTTTGAATGCCTTCTAAAATTCTTGCGGTTCCTTTTTTAAATGGTTGTAATTCATTACTATTAATACAAATACCTTCTATAAAAATAAGTACCGCATAACCCTTGTTTAATAACTCAATAGATTTTGTAAATGCATAATCATTTAAATGTAAAAACTCCTTTCCCTCTCTAAGCCTATAGACTGGGATCATATTTAAAGACTCTAATAAAAATCGGTGTATGGGTTTTTTAAACGCGTCGCCCCTTGCTAAAAAATAAACCCTACGCTTATAATAGGATCCTATAATTAAAGCATCTAAAAAAGAATTAGGGTGGTTGGCAATAATTAATAATGGTCCCCCTGTTTTAAATAGTTGTTTATTTTTAAGGTGAATCTTATGACAGAATAACCATAAACCTGCTTGAATGAATATTTTTAATAATTGCACCACCCTATAAATATAAAAAAACCGCATCACAAATGATGCGGTCTCTACCTACTAACCTTAAAAAAACACGTTTATATTGACTATTGTGTAGCAGCTGCTTCTACCTTTGCTGCTATTTTAGCTCTAATTTTAGCTTCTATTTCATTCGCCATTTCTGGATTATCGTGTAAAATTGTTTTAACCGAATCGCGTCCCTGGCCTAATTTATTTCCTTCATAACTAAACCAGCTACCGCTTTTGTTGATTATTTCTAATTCAACACCCATATCAATTATTTCTCCAATTTTACTAATTCCCTCTCCGAAAATAATTTCAAATTCTGCAGCCCTAAACGGAGGTGCTACTTTATTTTTAACCACTTTTACTTTTACTCTATTTCCAATTGCTTCGTCTCCGTCTTTAATTTGTGCCATTCTTCTAATATCTAAACGAACAGAGGCATAAAACTTTAAAGCATTTCCGCCTGTGGTTACTTCTGGATTACCAAACATGACGCCAATTTTTTCACGTAATTGATTAATGAAAATACAAACTGTACCTGTTTTATTAATTGTTGCTGTTAATTTTCTCAAAGCTTGAGACATTAATCTTGCATGTAATCCCATTTTTGAATCACCCATTTCACCTTCTAATTCACTTTTTGGAACGAGTGCTGCAACTGAATCAATTACAACTACATCTATTGCGCCAGATAAAATTAAGCGGTCCGCTATTTCTAATGCTTGTTCACCATAATCTGGTTGAGAAACTAAAAGATTATCCACGTCTACGCCTAATCTTTTTGCATATGCACTATCAAATGCATGTTCTGCATCAATAATCGCACACATTCCACCTTTTTTTTGTGCTTCTGCAATTACATGGATTGCTACGGTTGTTTTACCAGAAGATTCTGGTCCATAGATTTCTATAATTCTACCTTTCGGTAATCCACCTATTCCTAACGCAGTATCTAATCCTATAGATCCTGTTGAAATAACTTCATGAGGCTCTTGACTGCGCTCATTCATCATCATTACACTTCCTTTACCATAATCCTTATCGATTTTATCGATAGTTAACTTTAGGGCTTTTAATTTTTCTGCGTTACTCATAGCTTGTCGTTTTATGTTTTAATTTAAATTGAATGTGAAGATAGGGATAAATTGTTAATAAACTAAAATATTTAGTATTATTTTACTAATTTGATTAGTTATTTTTAATAAACTATCTTTAATTTAATATAAAACATTGATTTTTAATTATTTATAATATTTTTTAAATTAGTAATAAATTTAGTATTTATTTATTTTTGATTTTAAAGTATTTATCTAGCTGATAGCGTAGGTGATTCATAGGATCAAATAAAAGTAGTTTATTTTTAAATAATCTTTTAAATAGCAAATGTGTATTACTAACGTAGTATTATTTAATAATACATTTATATAAATCAACTAATACTATTACGGATGTTTATATCTTAATAACTTAGTTATACACCTATTTTTGAATTCAATTCAGCTATAATTAGCTTTTATATATCACCTTTATACCTTACTAGTAAAAGATGACCCATTCTTATTATTAGTATTTTTTATATATAAATATTCAAGTCATTTAAATTGCCACAGGTTATACACTGTTAATTAACGTGAATAAAATGACTAATAAGTAACCAATATTCTACTTTTTTATATAAACAAATCTCCTTATTCCTTTTTTATACCCATATATTCATTAAAAAACGCCCCTTATTCACCGTTTTTTTATTTATCCACTCATCTATTGTGTATTTAAATCTTGATTCAAATGAATTTCATTCATATAATATACTAAATTTGCTGCCTATATAATTATAAGATACATATGTCTATTATTCAGAACATTCGTGATAAAGGTGCTTGGATCATCTTTACAATTATTGTAATCGCTTTGGTTGCTTTTGTTTTACAAGATGGGATTGGTAAACAAGGTAATACTATGGTTTCAGAACTTGGAACTGTAAATGGAGTAGGCATTAATAAAATAAATTTCGAAGAGAAATTAGATATTCAAGTACAAAATTATGCATCCCAGGGCGTGAAGCGTGAACAATTAATAGGTTTCTTATGGAACCAAGAAGTAGACCGCGTTTTGTTTATTACAGAAGAAAAAAAGTTAGGTATAACAGTTGGTACTAAAGAATTATCTGATGTGTTATTTGGAACAGAATCTCCATTTAGACAGGAATTTACAGATCCAAATACAGGGGAGTTTAAAGTGAATGATGCTAAACAAGCGGTTGCACAAGTTAAAAAAAGTAAAAACCAAGATCAAATCAATCAAATTGAGAAGATGTATATCGAACCGTCTATTGAGAATAGATTGAGAAATAAATATCAAGCTTTAGTGGTGAAGGGTGTACAGGTACCAACCTGGATGATTCAAAAACAATATAACGAGAGTAATAGTATTGCAAATATTAATATTGTAGGCATACCCTATGCAAGCATTTCTGATAGCGCAATAAAAGTTACAGACGACGAGGTTTCTAAATATATTAAAGAAAACGCAGCAGCATACCAAGTGGAAGAAGCCACTAAATCAATTAATTTTGTTGGTTTTTCCGCAGCGCCTACTAGTGTTGATTCAACGACTGTTTTTAATACCATCTCTACATTAAAAGAAGATTTTCAAGCAGCACAAGATCCTGCTGTTTTTTTAAATAAAGCTGGATCAGATTTACCTTATTATAACAGCTACATCAGCACAAAGTCTTTACAGATCCCAAATAAAGAAGCAATTATCGCAGCGGGTGTAGGAAACGCTTATGGTCCTTATGTGGATGGAAAAAATTATACCATCGCAAAAGTAATTGGTGTTAAACAATGGCCCGATAGCGCAAGCGTAAGACATATATTAATTGCAACCGCAGGTCAAAACGGACAAATTATTCGCGACGATAGTGCCGCTAAGAAATTAATAGATAGTATAAAATCTGCCATAGCTGGTGGTGTTTCATTTGATGAAATGGTTTTAAAATATTCAGACGACGCAGGCAGTAAAGAAAAGGGTGGAAAATATGAAATGTTTCCACAAGCACAAATGGTAGGTCCGTTTAACGATTTTTCTTTTGATAATTCTGTGGGAACAAAGGGTGTTGTAAAAACCGATTTCGGATACCACTATATTGAAGTATTAAAACAAACGGCAAAAAGCCCTGCGTATAAAATTGCGTATTTATCAAAAGTAATTCTTCCAAGTAGCGAAACAATTGGTGTAGCATCTGCTGCTGCTGCTGCTTTTGCAAGTGCGAGCAAAGATGTAAAATCATTCAACCAAGAAGCGGTTAAATTAAACAAACAATCTTTTCCGGCATCGGGCATAAAGTCAATGGATTATGAAATTGCTGGCATTGGAGAATCTAGATCTCTTGTGCGTTGGGCCTTTGAAAAAGACTTAAATGCTGTTTCAGAACCAACCGAGGTGGGAGATAGTTATTTTGTAGCCATCATCACAGGAGAAGAAAAAGTTGGTTTAGCATCAGTTGCTTCGGTTAAACCACAAATAGAAGGACTTTTAAGAGATCAAAAGAAAGCCATTCAAATAAAACAAAATTTTAAGGGCAACACAATAGAAGAGATTGCGGCAAGCGCAAAAACAATCATACAACCCGCAGACAGCATCAACTTTAATTATTCAATGATCCCTGGTATTGGTAATGAACCAAAATTAGTTGGAGCTGCATTTAATAAAGCATTCTTAAACAAACCAAGTGCACCAATTGCAGGTAATGCTGGCGTTTTTGTAATTAGTGTAAAATCACAAGGTGCTAAAGCTGCTACACAAGACCTTGCCAGCTTTGAGGCGGATTTAATTAACAGAACCAGATCGGTGATCTATAGAACCAATATCGGATTGAAAAAAGTAGCAAAGATAAAAGACAATCGTATGGAGGTTTATTAGTAGTCAATATAACCTATTTTAAACCCTCGATTTTTTCGGGGGTTTTTTTATTCGCTTTTCGAAACAAGATTTCCACTTGGTTTCTAAAAAACAATCTAATTTTACACCATGTCAGAACCCCTTATTAACAAAGTAGCGGAGAGTGGTTTAATTAGTTTGGACCTAGCTCAATATATCCCAAACAATGAAATAGTTGTTTTTGATTTTAAACCATATTTATTTATGGAGTTAATTCTTAAAGAGAAAGATTTTCGCGCAAGTTTAGCTGCTATAGATTGGACACAATATGAAAATAAAATGGTAGGTATTTTCTGTAGCACAGATGCTATTATTCCAATGTGGGCAAATATGTTGCTTGTTGCAAATTTATCACCCTTTGCCAAGTCGGTTTATTTTGGTGATGAAAACAAAACAAGAGAGTTGGTTTTATTAGAAGAGATACAAAAGATAGATCCTTCTTCTTTTACAGACCAACGTGTTGTTGTTAAAGGCTGTGGTGACACACCTATTGGAGAATCTGCATTTATTGCAATTACACAAAAACTACGCCCAGTAGTTAAAAGTATCATGTACGGAGAACCCTGCTCTACTGTGCCAGTTTATAAAAAGAAATAATTTGAGAAGAGTTTTTCTTTAGGGTTTATCTTTTAGGGCTTCTCTAATAAAATATCTTTACTATCGGTCGCTTTCGCGCCTTATTCTTTAAAATAATTACACCTTTCAATTTCTAGTCTTACATCCTCTGGAACTAAATAACGTATTGTGATACCTTCTTTACAATTATTGCGAATTAAGGTTGCTGATAATTCCAACATGGGTGCTTCAAGGTATTGCATATTTGCACCATAATTTTCTGTGATATCAAACCCCGGTCTTCTATAAACAATGAATTGATAATTTTTTACAAGGGTTTCAAAATTTTTCCATTTAGGTAAATTTTGAAAACTATCTCCTCCCATGATGATATAAAATTCGTGCTGTGGAAACTTCTCTTCTAAATACGTTAGGGTATCAATAGTATAGGAGGGTTTTGGAAGCTTAAACTCTATGTCGCTTACCTTAATCTGATCATCATTTTCAATGGCCAATTGCGCTAAATGCAAACGATCATATTCGTTTAATAAACTAGATTGGCTTTTATGAGGATTTTGAGGAGAGACGACCAACCAAATTTGTTTCAAATCGGTGTGGTTAGCAATATAACTAGCCACCATCAAATGGCCATGGTGAATGGGGTTGAAAGAACCAAAAAATAGACCAATTTTCATCTCAAAATATTGATATTCAGTTAGTTATGCAGATTTTAGGTAATAATGATACCCTCTGCTTCGTCATTTCTTAAGCTTAATTGATAACCCGCTACAGAAATTGATATAGGATCTCCAAGCGGCGCAATTTGTTCTACTCGAATGGTTTCACCAGGAATGCAACCCATCTCCATCAACTTTAAAAATATTTCATCATTTTCAAAGGAGTGAATCACGCCCGTTTCACCAATTTTTAAATCCGACAATTTCTTCATAATAGAGCACAAAGATACCATAGTTTATATTTATGTGCTTACGAAATATGGAGCATTAAATTTCGTTATAAATACAATCACTCTCAATGTTTTATGGACAGGACTATTTTTTTTAACAATGCGGATAAGGGTACCAGCCTTAGGTTTAGGACAAAGCTAAAAGCCTTTATCCATCAGCAATGTCATAAAGAGGGGATTAAGATAGAGGCCCTACAATATGTATTCTGTTCCGATGCCTATCTATTAGATATCAACAAACGGTTTTTACAACACGATTTCTACACAGATATTCTCAGCTTTGATCTTTCAGACCAGAAGGGGAAATTAATTGGAGATATCTATATAAGCGTTGATCGCGTCAAGGAAAATGCCAAAACAGAAGGGAATTTGTATATGCATGAGTTATTAAGGGTGATTTTTCATGGCGCACTGCATTTTTGTGGATACAAAGACAAGAAACCGGCCGATGTGAAGATGATGCGTTCAATGGAGGATAAATGGCTGAAAGCGTATTTGAAAATGATTACCTAGGATGATGATCAATTGACTGAGTGTTCCACGTGGAACATTTTCGTAACAAGTGAACACCAAATATGAACTTATGAAATTTAAAGATTGAGAAAATATACCTATTCCTTGGCTCTCGCTCGCTTTGCTCGAACGATCGCTACGGAATAGTATATTATTCTCAATTGCTTACTGTGTAAATACTGGTTAGGGGTTGTTGTGATTTGCTATTGCCTCAAGTTGAATAATTAGAAAACAATACAAATATTCGACGAACTTTCGAGCAACGCGAGCAGAGAGACGAATATTTCGGTATTTTTTCTAATATATACTTGTAGAAGTACAATTTTAGACAGGGCTTACTAGTAGAGGAAAAAATACAAAGTGTTCCACGAGAAAACACGAAGTGTTTGATACTCCATATAAATTAATGACGTTCCACGTGGAACGTCATTAATTTAGTAAAACCATCTTATCTTTGCAACCTTATGTTTCCAAAATACAATGTCATAGTAGTAGGAGCGGGCCATGCTGGTTCTGAAGCAGCGGCGGCAGCGGCCAATATGGGCTCTAAAGTCCTGTTGATTACTATGAATATGCAGACCATCGCTCAAATGAGTTGTAATCCTGCGATGGGCGGCATTGCTAAGGGTCAGATTGTGAGGGAGATAGATGCGATGGGCGGATACAGTGGAATTGTGTCCGATTTAAGTACAATTCAGTTTAGGATGTTGAATAAAAGCAAGGGACCGGCCATGTGGAGTCCTAGGGCACAGAACGATCGACACCTATTTGCAAGCAAATGGAGAGAGATGTTAGAGCTTACACCTAATGTTGATTTTTACCAAGACTCTGTAAATGAACTAGTTATAAAGAATGGTAAGGCCTGTGGCGTTAAAACGAGCATGGGTCACGAAATCTTAGCCGACGCCGTGGTGATCACTAGTGGCACTTTTTTAAACGGCATCATGCACATAGGAGAAAAGCAAATGGGCGGCGGAAGAGTAGCAGAAAGAGCAGCGACCGGCATTACCGAACAGCTTGTTTCATTTGGCCTGGAATCAGATAGACTCAAAACGGGCACGCCCCCAAGAGTAGACGGCAGAAGCTTGGATTATTCCAAAATGGAAGAACAAAAAGGAGACGAAGAAGTGGTAGGCTTTAGTTATATGGATATTCCAAGGGTTAAAGCTGCAGACCAGCGCTCTTGTTGGATTACGTATACCGATCCTATTGTACACGATATATTAAAAACAGGATTTGACAGAAGCCCAATGTACCAAGGCCGTATAGAAGGTGTGGGTCCAAGATACTGCCCAAGCATTGAAGATAAAATCAATCGATTTGCAGATAGAGAAAGACATCAATTATTTGTTGAGCCAGAAGGCTGGAACACGGTAGAGGTATATGTAAACGGGTTTAGCACTAGTTTACCAGAAGAAGTGCAATACGAAGCCCTTCGTAAGGTGCCTGGTTTTGAAAAAGCAAGAATGTTCCGCCCGGGCTATGCGATTGAGTATGATTTTTTCCAACCCACTCAATTAAAGTATACACTAGAAACAAAAGCCATTGAAAACTTATATTTTGCCGGACAAATTAACGGAACGACTGGCTATGAAGAAGCTGCTTGTCAAGGGATGATGGCGGGGATGAATGCACATTTAAAAATCAATGAAAAAGCACCATTTATTTTGCAAAGAAGTGATGCTTATATTGGCGTTTTAATAGATGACTTAATTAGCAAGGGAACCAAAGAGCCTTATAGAATGTTTACATCTAGGGCTGAGTTTAGAACACTATTGCGTCAGGATAATGCCGATTTAAGATTAACAGAATTATCATACAACCTAGGTTTAGCAAGCATCGATCGCATGCGTAAAGTACAAGACAAAAACAACTACGTAGCAGAGATTAAAAACACTTTGAATACGCACTCTATTGAACCGCACGAAATCAATGGATTCCTTACTAGCATTGACTCTGCGGAGATGACCGAAAAACAAAAAGCATCAAAATTAGTTTTAAGACCTAATATTTGTTTACAACAATTAATGGACCATTCGGTTTCCTTAAATGAAAAACTTCAAGGGAACGAACCTGATTATTTAGAGCAAGCAGAGATCCAGGTGAAGTATGAAAGATATATTGAGAAAGAAAAAGAAATCGTAGAACGTATGTCTGCATTGGAGCATAAGGTTATACCAGACAGTTTTGATTTTGATAAAATACCTGCACTATCTATAGAAGCGATGCAGAAGTTTAAAAAAATCAGACCCATTACAATTGGACAAGCAAGTAGAATTAGTGGAGTGAATCCAAGTGACATTCAAATTCTGATGGTATACATGGGTCGATAATACATCGAATCACCCCCTTCACCATTTATCAAAAAAAAGCAAGTTCTCCTTCGTTGAATCGTTGTTTTTAGTAGCTTTAGAAAGAGGAGCTTCCATGATTCACCCCATTTTTTTTGGGTGAATAATTGGGCTTTATTTTTTTATTTAAAACTAAAATCAACCGCGTATGAGGAAGATTATTTTATCATTTCTTTTGCTTGTAATTGGAGCAACTGCTTTTTCGCAGGAGTCTTTTCCAATTAACGGAGTGAGAGATTTGAGAACAGGTGTGTATGCATTTACCAACGCAACCATCATTCAAAACGAAAAAACTAAAATTGAAAAAGCAACACTTGTAATTAAGCAAGGTAAAATTGTTGCCGTTGGCGCAGCAGTTGAAATCCCTAAAGAAGCAATTGTTGTTGACTGTAATGGTAAGTTTATCTACCCAAGTTTTGTGGATCCCTTAACGGATTATGGTGTGAATACACCAAAACGATCTGCTGCAGGATTTAACTTTGGTGCACCAGGACAATTTCTTTCTAATAAGGCTGGCGCGTATAATTGGAATCAAGCCATTAAGCCAGAAGTGAATGCTGTGGAGTCTTTCAGCATGGACGAGGCAACTGCGGTGGGTTTTAGAAACAATGGGTATGGAACCGTTTTCACACATGTGAAAGATGGTATTGCAAGAGGAACTGGTGCCGTGGTTACTTTGGCTGGCACAAACGAAAATCAAAGTATTTTAAAATCAAAAGCAGCACAAGTGTTTTCTTTTGACAAAGGAATATCAACACAAACTTATCCAAGTAGTTTAATGGGTAGTATTGCATTGTTGCGTCAAACTTATTTAGATGCAAAATGGTATGCAACCAAACCAGCTTCAGAGGGTGTGAATTTATCACTTGAAGCTTTTAATGCCAACGCGAGTTTACCTCAAATTTTTGTAGCAGACGATAAGTGGTCTACACTAAGAGCAGATCGTATTGCAAAAGAATTTGGAACACAATACATTATTAGAGGTGCCGATAATGGTTACCAAAGAATAGACGAATTATCTAAAATAAAAGCGTCTTATATATTAGGCCTTGATTTTCCTGCAGCATTGGATGTAGAGGATGCCAACGACGCAAGATTTGTTGCTTTATCAGAAATGAAACACTGGGAATTAGCACCAACCAATCCTGCTGCATTTGAAAAAGCGGGCATTAGCTTTAGTATCAGCACGTCTGATATGAGAGACGGAAAGCAGTTTTTAGCAAACCTTAGAAAAGCGGTTCAATATGGCCTTTCTGAATCAAAGGCATTAGAAGCATTGACTAAGACACCTGCACAACAAATTGGCGTATACGATCAAGTGGGTTCATTAGAAGTCGGTAAATTGGCTAATTTCTTAATTACCACAGAATCCATTTTTAATAGCAATGCAAAAATTATTGAAAACTGGATCCAGGGAAACAAGTACGATGTGAATGGGTCAGAGTGGAATAGCCTTGCTGGCAAATATAAATTAACCATTAATAATGCTGGAACAAAAACAGATTACACGGTTGAAATTAAAAAAGACTTATCAGCAAATATTATCGGAACAGATACATTGGCTGCAAAAATTGCGGTGAGCGAGACTTTGGTGAAGATTAGCTTTCCAGAAAAAAAGGGTCGTGGTGTTGAAAGCATTCGCTTAAGCGGTGTCATGGCAAGCGGCGGATGGAATGGATTTGGAACGGATGCAAAGGGCGGTAAACTGACTTGGTCTGCAAGTCTTATTGCTCCAGCAACAGTTGCAATGGAAGAAAAGAAAACAGCAGAGCCAGTGAAATTAATTTCAAAAGTAACTTATCCTTTTGTTGGATTAGGAAACGAAGTAATGCCACAACAAGAGACCATCTTAATTAAGAATGCAACCGTCTTGACAAATGAAAAAGAAGGCAATTTACAAAATACAGATGTCTTATTAAAAGCAGGTAAAATTGCAAAAATTGGAAAAGGCTTGACAGAAGCAGGTGCAAGAGTAATGGATGGCACGGGTAAATATTTAAGCGCTGGTATCATCGACGAGCACTCGCATATTGCTGCATTGTCAATCAACGAAGGTGCACAATCTACCACAGCAGAAGTAAGAGTGGGAGACAATATGAATCCAGAGGACATTAATATTTATCGTCAATTAAGTGGTGGTGTAACTTCTTCTCATATCCTTCACGGAAGTGCGAATACAATTGGTGGACAAACACAGTTGATTAAATTAAGATGGGGTACCACAGATGAAGGATTGAAATTTGCGGGCGCAGATCCATTCATCAAGTTTGCTTTAGGTGAAAACGTAAAGCGTACTACATCTACTAGTAATAATCGTTTTCCTGATACGAGAATGGGTGTTGAAGAAGTATTGACAGACGCATTTGATAAAGCGGTGGACTACCAAAAAGCAATGAAAGCAAATCCATTGACTACAAGAAGAGATTTAGAATTAGAGGCATTGACCGAGATCATGAATAAAAAACGTTTTATCACTTGTCACTCTTATGTACAAACTGAAATTACCTATGCGATGCGTGCGGTTGAAAAATTCAAAGCACAGGGTTATGATTTTAACATCAACACTTTTACGCATATTTTAGATGGGTATAAGGTTGCGGATAAAATGAAAGCACATGGCGCTAGTGCTGCAACTTTCTCTGACTGGTTTGCATACAAAACCGAAGTAATTGACGCGATTGCTTACAATGCTGCAATTATGCATAATGTAGGTGTAAACACGGTGATTAATTCTGATGATGCTGAAATGGCACGAAGATTGAATCAAGAAGCTGGAAAGGCAGTTAAATATGGTGGCGTATCTGAAGAGGATGCGTTTAAGATGGTTACTTTAAATCCTGCAAAAGCGCTTCATGTTGACAATAAAGTAGGAAGTATCAAAGTGGGTAAAGACGCTGACGTAGTTTTATGGAGCGAGCATCCATTAAGTATTTATGCAAAATCTTTATATACGATTGTAGATGGTACCGTTTATTTTGATCGTGAAAAAGACGCGGAGCGTAGCAAACAAGTGACAGCAGAAAGAACCAAGCTGATCCAAAAAATGCTAGGCGATAAAAGAGCCGGCATACCAACTAGACCAGCTACACCAACTACGCAAATATTATTAGAGTGTGGAGACCATGAGCACAATGAAGGTCTTAACACTATTTACGAATCTCAAAAAAACTAAACCATGCAAAAGAAATATTTAAGCATTTTTGCTCTTGCGTTGTTAGGTTTAACTGCAAGTGCACAAGACAATGTGTATCCAGCTGCACCACAAAAAGGTGTTACAGTGATTACAAATACTACAGTTCATATAGGAAATGGAACCACCTTGACAGACGCGACCGTTGCGTTTGAAAATGGAAAAATTATCGGCGTAGGCAATGTAGCTATTCCGGCTGGTGCCACTGTCATTGACGGAACAGGCAAACAGGTTTATCCAGGTTTGATTCTACCAACCTCTGATTTAGGACTAAGAGAAATTAGTGCTGGCGTACGTGGTAGCAATGATCATACAGAAATTGGTGAAAACAATGCAAATATCAGATCTATCGTGGCGTACAATACAGATTCAAAAATCATTGGCGTATTGCGCGAGAACGGTATTTTATTAGCAGGCGTTGCACCAGAAGGTGAGTTGATAGAGGGTCAAGCAAGCGTGGTACAATTAGATGCCTGGAACTATGAAGATGCTGCTTATAAAATGGACAATGGATTGTATATCAATATGCCAAGTTTGATGCCACGTCGTGGCGGTCGTATGGCATTTATGCGTCCAGGTCCTGGAGGCGATCCAGTGAAAGCGGCGATGGAAAAGATAGAAACCATCAAAACCTTTTTTACAGATGCTAAAGCCTACTATCAAGAAAAAACACATGCTGCCAATAATTTAAAATTAGAAGCAGTACGTGGCTTATTTGAAGGCAAGCAAAAATTATTTGTTCGCGCAAATGAAGTAAAGCAAATGTTATTGGCGATGGACCTTGCAAAGTCTTTTGGATTTAAATTGGTGATTGTGGGCGGAACAGAAGCTTATCAGATTGCAGATTTATTAGCCGAAAACAATGTACCAGTGATCTTAGATCGTCAGCATTCCTTGCCTTCTATGGAAGATGACGACGTGGACCAACCGTATAAAACACCAGCAGCTTTACAAAAAGCGGGTGTATTGTTTTGTTTAAACGATACGCACGATCAAAGTCGTTTCCGTAATCTTGCTTTTAACGCTGGAACAGCTGCTACCTATGGTTTAACCAAAGAACAAGCACTTTCTGCAGTAACCTTAAATCCTGCTAAAATTTTAGGCATCGATGACAAGGCCGGCACTATTGAAACGGGAAAAGACGCGAACCTTTTAATTGTGAATGGGGATTTATTAGATATGAAGTCTAGTGTGATTGCCCATGCTTTTATCCAAGGTCGTAAAGTGTCATTAGATAATAAAGGCAAACAATTATACGAACGCTATAAGCACAAGTATCAATTGAAATAAGCTCAAATCCAATCGTTCATAATGTTATTTTAAATAGTGTTATAAACCTGGAAAAATAAGTTTCCTCCCAGCTCGGTAAATCTGAACTGGGAGGATTTTTTTTGGCTAACTTAGCGTCATGTCTAAAAAACTCTATTTACTAGATGCGCTGGCCTTGATTTATAGGGCCTATTATGCACTCATCCGCACCCCAAGAATCACAAGCACCGGCATCAATACCAATGCGCAGTTTGGCTTTACCAATACCTTATTAGAAATTATAAAAAAGGAAAATCCTTCCCATATTGCTGTATGCTTTGATACGCATGCACCTACAGAAAGACATACCGATTTCACAGACTATAAAGCCAACAGAGAAGCCGCTCCCGAAGATTTATTAAGCTCACTACCTCATATTAAAGCCATCATTGAAGGATTTAATATCCCAGTAGTAGAATGCGATGGGTATGAGGCAGACGATGTAATAGGGACATTGGCTTGGCAGGCTGCAGACCTGGGCTACGAAGTGTATATGGTCACACCCGATAAAGACTATGGTCAATTATTGGTGAAAGACAATGTATACATGTGGAAGCCGCCCGCATTTGGGAACGAAAGAGAAATTCTAGATGCAGCAAAAATTAAAGCAAAATGGGATATCGCTCGCGTAGATCAAGTGATAGACATGTTGGGCTTAATGGGTGATGCAGCCGATAATATTCCTGGTATTCCTGGTGTGGGCGAAAAGACCGCAGCGAAATTATTAAAAGAATATGACACACTCGAAGGTGTGTTAGCGAATGCAGATAAGATCAAAGGCGCGATGGGTGAAAAAGTGAGAACAGGAAAAGCATCTGCTATCATGAGTAAAAAATTAGCTACCATCATAACCAATGTACCAGTTCAGTTTCATGAAGAAGACTATAAATTATCCGAAAAAAATATTCCTGCTTTAACAGAAATTTTTAATTTGCTTGAATTCAAGACCCTTGGCAAACGCATACTGGGTGGTGATTTTGAAGTCGTGGTGGCGCAAGACCCTGAAGTTCAAACAGATTTATTTGGCAACGAAGTCAAATCTAAAAAGACCATTGTAAAAACAAAAACAATTGTACTTGATTCCGAAACCGGAACGCAATCTGTATTAGAGCCCAATGATGAACCAGGTAATCCGGGTTACGATGACGATGAAGAGGCTTCTGATTTACCTAAATTAATTGCCAATAAAAATATTGAGAATACGCCACATGCATACGAAACAATTGTTGGTGATCAGGCGATTGATGCTTTTATAAAAAAGATCATTACTAAAAAGGAAATCTGTATTGATACAGAAACAACAGGAATTGATGCGAATAATGTGCAGTTGGTTGGATTAAGTTTTTCAAATACGAGACATACTGGATACTACTTACCTGTTGCGAACGATGGAGACGGCACTGATGGGGCAAAACATATTTTGAATCAACTCAAGCCCTTATTTGAAGACGAAACCATTACATGGATTGGACAAAATTTAAAATATGATTACCTAGTCTTAAAATGGTATGGTGTATTATTAAAAGGAAAGACTTTTGATACCATGCTAGCGCACTATGTGATTGAGCCAGAAGGCAGACGTAGCATGGATATCCTGAGCGAGCAGTTTTTAGGATATGCCCCAGTGAGCATTGAAACCCTGATTGGTAAAAAAGGGAAAAACCAGGGCACGATGCGTGATGTTCCTTTGGATCAAATCACTGAGTACGCTGCAGAAGATGCAGATATTACTTTTCAATTAAAAGAATGCTTTGAGCCCTTATTGACAAAGCGCGAAGTAAAACGCGTTTTTGAGGAAGTCGAAAATCCTTTGATGCAAGTATTGGTGGATATGGAATTTGAGGGCATTAAAGTAGATGAACAGTTTTTGAATGAGTATAGTAAAGTTTTAGAAGCAGATATTAAAATAAGCGAAGAACGCGTATTTGAACAAGCGGGTGTGCGTTTTAATCTTGCGTCTCCAAAACAATTAGGTGAGGTATTATTTGATATTTTAAAAATTGATCCAAAAGCAAAGAAAACAAAAACGGGTCAATATGCTACAGGAGAAGATGTGCTAGCAAAACTAGCAGCAAAGCATAAAATTGTAGATGATATTTTAAACTTTAGAGAACTTAGTAAATTAAAATCTACTTATGTGGATGCATTGCCCGCCATCGTTAATCCTAAAACTGGAAGAATCCATACCAGCTATGCACAAGCAGTTGCTGTAACAGGAAGACTAAGCAGCACCAATCCCAATTTGCAAAATATTCCTATTCGTTCTGAGCGTGGAAGAGAAGTTCGAAAAGCATTTATTCCAAGAGACCCATCTCGTATTTTAGTGAGTGCGGATTATTCTCAAATAGAATTAAGGGTGGTTGCTGCCATTAGCGGTGATCCAAATATGTGCGACGCATTTAAACAAGGTAAAGACATCCACACAGCAACGGCTGCAAAAGTATATGGGATAGCAGAATCCGAAGTGACTAAAGAGCAACGCTATAAAGCAAAGAGTGTCAACTTTGGTATTATCTACGGACAAGGGGCTTTTGGTTTAGCAGAAAACCTAGGTATTTCAAGAACAGAAGCAAAAGAGATCATTGATAATTATAAAAAAGAATTTCCCAATATTCAATTGTACATGGACCAGCAAATCAATAAGGCGAAAGAACAAGGCTTTGTTGAAACCTTAATGGGACGTAAGCGTTGGTTAAGAGATATCAACTCTTCTAATTTTACAGTGCGTGGTTTCGCAGAACGCAACGCCATCAACTCCCCTATTCAAGGTTCTGCAGCAGATATGATTAAGCTAGCGATGATTAAGATTCATCACGAAATGAAAAAGCAAGCTTGGGAATCAAAAATGATTTTACAAGTTCACGATGAATTGGTTTTTGACGCAGTGGAGTCGGAATTACCTGCACTAAAAGAATTGATCTTAGCATGTATGACCACTGCAATGGAATTACCAAATGGGGTTCCAGTAGAAGCAGAAATTGGACAAGGAAAAAATTGGTTAGAAGCGCATTAATTTTAAGCTCCTTTTTATTAACGATTCATGCTGGCTAAAAACTCTTCGTTGTCTAAGGTGCCGCGCATGCGTTTTAATAATTCGTTCATTGCTTCGTCGGTGTTCATATCATTCAAGAACAAGCGAAGGATATTCATTCTTTGTAATACATCTTTGTCTAATAATAAATCATCACGACGCGTGCTTGATCCTGTTAAATCAATCGCAGGGAAGATACGCTTATTCGCTAAACGACGATCTAATACCAATTCCATATTACCTGTTCCTTTGAATTCTTCAAAGATGACTTCGTCCATTTTAGAACCGGTATCTACAAGTGCAGTTGCAATGATGGTCAATGATCCGCCGTTTTCAATTTTACGTGCAGCACCAAAAAATTGTTTTGGTTTTTGCATTGCGTTGGCTTCCACACCACCTGATAATACTTTACCAGAGCTTGGTGCTACGGTATTGTGTGCACGCGCTAAACGTGTAATTGAATCTAATAATATTACTACATCATGCCCACACTCTACTAAACGCTTTGCTTTTTGTAAAGCCATGGTAGACACTTTAACGTGTTTTTCTGCGGGCTCATCAAATGTAGATGCAATCACTTCTGCTTTTACAGAACGCTCTACATCAGTTACTTCCTCCGGGCGCTCATCTACTAAAACCACCATCAAATAACATTCTGGGTGATTAGCAGCAATCGCGTTGGCAATTTCTTTCAACAACATGGTCTTACCCACTTTTGGTTGTGCAACCAATAATCCACGTTGACCCTTTCCAATAGGTGTAAATAAATCCATGATACGCGTACTATAATTATTAGCCGTGGTATATAAATTTAATTTCTGGAACGGGAACAAAGGCGTTAAATAATCAAAAGGAATACGATCACGAATTTCGTCTGGTTTTTTTCCATTGACAAAATCCACCTTCGTTAAAGCAAAATACTTCTCTCCTTCTTTTGGAGGACGCACTGTTCCTTGAACCGTATCTCCTGTTTTTAATCCAAATAATTTTATTTGTGAAGGAGAAACATATACGTCATCTGGAGAAGACAAATAATTATAATCAGAACTTCTTAAAAAGCCATATCCATCAGGCATCATTTCCAAGACACCTTCTGAAGCGATGGCGCCGTCAAATTCTACATTGAATACAGGTTCTTTTTTAGGTAGATGTCTGTTTTGGTGTTGTCCTTGACCTGGGCCTCTTTGTCCACGGGGATCGCCACCTTGTTGATGTTGATTCGATTGACCAGATTCTGCGTCTTGGCCCGTTTGGTCACCCTGTGGTGTTACGGCTACTTCGGGATTTTCTGCTGTTGCAGGCGCTTGGCTTGCAGCAGATTCGTCTCCAAATAAAGCAGCAGCTATTTTAGAAGCCTTATCGTCTTCGGTATGGTCTTTCTCGGCTTTTACCGGAGCGGCAGCTCTACGTCTTGGATCTTCTTCTGGGGTTGCTGTTTTTTTTGCAATTGGCTTGCGAACTGGTTTAGATGCAGATACATCTGCCTTTGCTGTTGGAGCAGGCGCAGCAGTAGTCTTGCGTCGGCTCTTTGGTTTGTCGTCTTTTTCTTGCACTGTAAATGAAGGGTTTTTTTAAATCGAATGGAGATCGGGGAATGTTTGAAAAAATCTAGTTGAATTTGGCCAAGATATGACCGGTAATAAAAGAAGCGCGAAAAATAGTATCTGAGCGTTTGCTCGTTTCTACCACAAAGTAAAGCAGTTTTGCATAAAAAAACAATTTTTTATGGGTTATCTTTGAACCTCGAAATAACTAATATGTTCAACCAAAGAGTCAAAATCAAGCAATTGTTAAGCGGAACCGATGCTCATTCAGCTGTCGGAGCCGAAGTAGTAGTCATGGGATGGGTGCGCACCTTCCGAAATAACCAGTTCATCGCATTGAACGATGGTAGCACCAATAACAATGTGCAGGTGGTGGCTAGTTTGGGTGAATTTGATGAAGCTTTATTAAAACGCATCACCACGGGGGCTTCTTTAAAAGTAAAAGGCGTGGTCGTAGAAAGCCAAGGAAAAGGTCAAACAGTTGAGGTAAAAGCAACATCAATTGAAATACTAGGAGATAGTGATGCAGAAAAATATCCTCTACAACCAAAAAAACACTCTTTAGAATTTTTAAGAGAAAAAGCACATTTACGTTTTAGGACCAATACGTTCGGATCTGTATTTCGCATTCGTCATGCCTTAGCATTTGCGGTACATCAGTTTTTTAATGATCGCGGATTTTTATATTTAAATACACCCATCATTACATCAAGCGATGCCGAAGGTGCAGGTGAGATGTTTCGCGTGACCACACTTCCAATGGAAGGTGCTCCAAAAAACGAAGCAGGTGAAATTGATTATACCGAAGACTTTTTTGGCAAGAGCACAAACTTAACTGTAAGTGGTCAACTTGAAGGAGAACTAGGTGCCATGGCGTTTTCAGACATTTATACTTTCGGTCCTACCTTCCGCGCAGAGAATTCAAACACCACAAGACATTTGGCAGAGTTTTGGATGATCGAACCAGAAGTGGCATTCAATGACCTCGAAGACAATATGAATTTAGCAGAAGATTTCATGAAGCATTTAATTGCTTATGTGATGGAACACAATGCAGATGACTTAGCATTTTTAGATGCGCGTTTAGCAGAAGAAGAAAAACAATTACCTACTGAAAAAAGATCTGCCTTAGGATTAATTGAAAAATTAAAGTTTGTAGTAGAAAACAGTTTCGAAAGAATCACGTATACGGAGGCTATTGATATTTTATTAAATAGCAATCACTATAAGAAAAAGAAATTTACCTACGATGTAAAATGGGGTATTGATTTACAAAGTGAGCACGAAAGGTACTTGGTAGAGCAGCATTTTAAAAAGCCAGTGATTGTTACGGGTTATCCAGCTGCGATTAAAGCTTTTTATATGCGTATGAATGATGGATGTGAAGCTGGTAAAGAGACGGTGGCAGCTATGGATATTTTAGCACCAGGTATTGGAGAGATCGTAGGTGGATCACAAAGAGAAGAACGTTTGGATAGGCTAGAAGCCAGAATGAACGACATGCACATTCCTTTAGAGGAGATGAGCTATTACTTAGATACAAGACGTTTTGGTACAGTGCCACACGCTGGATTTGGATTAGGTTTTGAGCGCATGGTGCAGTTTGTTACAGGCATGACCAATATTAGAGATGTCATTCCATTTGCAAGAACGCCGAAAAATTGTGAATATTAAAAATTTTTAAAGAGCGCACTCGCGCTCTTTTTGTCAACATCGCTACAAAATGTGCAAGGGTTAAATCTAATTATTGTCTATGGGAATTATATATGTTTCAATTGGTGCGCTTTGTTTTGCAATTAGCAATGCTTATTGGAAAAAAGTAACATCGACGATTCCTTATCAAATTGGCATGTTCTATCGTGGAATTTTCGCTACTATTATTTTTTCAATTTTATATTTTGGATTTCGACAAGCAGATTTTTTCAAATACTGGGTAGTGCGCGATATAGCATTGGACAAGGAATTTATTTTATCTATTGCACTAAGTGTATTTAATATTTTTGGATTGGTGTTTTTTTTACAAGGCATTCAGAAAGCGCCTGTAAGTGTTGTGGTACCTGTGTCTTCCCTAAAAATATTTACAATTATTACAGCCGTATTTGTCATGGGGGAAATGTGGTATAATAATTATTTGATTGCTTTTATATTTAGTACCCTTGGTTTATTTTTATTGTATTTTAAAAGAGCCGAAGTACAACAAGCCAATACATTTAAGAAAGGAATTTTATATGGCATAGCTTCAAGTTTTTTTTGGGGCAGTTCTTTTGCGTTGTATAAATTTCCGATTGCGTGGTGGGGTCCACTCGGTTTTAGTTTGATCATTGAATCTGTAGCCATGTTATTTGGTTTGGTCTTAGTGATTAAAGACGGGCTGATGAATCAGTTAACCGCCTATTTAAAATTGATTCATATAAAGGCGTATTTGATTTTAGGCGCCTTACTTGTCATTGGAGGCTTGGCTATTAACATGAGTTATGGTTATCTGCCAGTGGTGGTGATTAATATCTTAATTATTGGCAGTCAAATTATCTCTGTATTGATTGGTTATTTTATCTATAAAGAGCGCTTAAGCATCCAACAATGGATAGGATTAGCCTTAATCATTGCCAGCTTTTTTGTAGTGGCAGTGGTCGCTTAATTCCATTGATTTTCAATAAACAAGGCTTATTTTTTGCTATTTAAGGTCGGTCTGCTTATATTTGCTCCCCGAACAAAGCAATTTGTTTGGATGGATTTACATCCGATGGCGCTGTAGCTCAGTTGGTAGAGCAAAGGACTGAAAATCCTTGTGTCCCCGGTTCGAGCCCGGGTGGTGCCACAATCATTTATCAGCCCTCAACGAAAGTTGGGGGCTTTTTCATGCAATCTTTATTTAATCTGTATTTGTTTTCTCTGAACTGTATGTGCGGAAAAAATACCTAATGCGCCACCAATAATATTGGAAGGAGGATTAGCTGGGGTTGTTCCACCGCCTGGTCCGGCGCCAGATTGTTGAAACAAGGTATAGTAATATAAATAAGTAGGCCTTGTGATACATTGCATTTCTACGGCAACAATATCTTTTAATTTTACTTCTAAAGAATCTGATCTTCCTCTTAGTGGTCGTTGATTTTCTTTTCCATTATTCAAATTGTCATTAAATACGTGAAAGGTTTGGTCAAGCGTATCGTTAATTTTTTGAATAAAACGATAGCTATTACCTAGTGTGATTGGGTCAGTGTATACTGGGATGACGCTATATCTAACTTCACTATTCAATGTAAATGGGTTGATCCTTAAACTATCTAATACTACTTTTTGTGGCATAGTAGAATTGGCTGAATATTTTTTGTCTTCAACTTGTACTTCTAAATAATAAGTGTTACCGAAGATCCCTTTTATTTTATTCGTTTTGTACCTCCCCTCTTTTTCATGTTTGAGTGTATCAATTTGTCCAAGATTGTCTTTAACAATTACGAGGGCATTGGTCACAGCATAATAATTGGAGGGCGCTGAAATGCTAGTGGACTTGCTAAGATTTATATAATAAGGGCCTACCTCGTCTGTGATACTTCCATCAATGACAAGTAAAGATTGGTTAGGATCTAAGGCTAGTTGAATTTCTTTTTCACAACCAATTAAAAAAATTCCAACTAAAAATGTACTAAAGTATTTTTTAAGCATCATTAAAATTTGAATTGATAAGTGACACTAGGAACCCATCTAAATAAAGAGGTTTGAATAATTTGTGTTCTACTCAGGTCCTTTGGGTCATCTTGAAAATTTATTTGATATGCATTTTCTCTGCCATATAAATTGTATAAACTGAAGTTCCAAGATTCTTGAATCCGCTTTTTTCTTTTCTTATCATAAGTCACACTCAAGTCCATTCTGTGATTGGACGGCATTCTATTGCCATTTCTGGATGCATATTGATACAATGTTTGTCCCTGAAGGTTATATTTTCCAGTTGGGAATGTTACTGCATCACCGGTATTATAAACAAAAACAGAAGAGATAGACCATCTTGAATTAAGGGTATAGATGCCTACAACAGCAATATCATGGGTTCTATCTTGTTTTGCATTGTACCAATTGCCCTGATTAATACCAGTAATTTTTCTTTCTGTTTTTGATAAGGTATAACTTACCCATCCAGTCAATACGCCCTCTTTCTTCTTCCATAATAATTCAAGACCATAAGCGCGTCCAACACCATACAAGAGTGCGCTTTCAACATCAGCTAATGTATTTATTTCAGCCCCGTCTTTATAGTCAACTTGATTCTGTAAATTTTTATAATACAATTCGGTACTTAGTTCATAGTTATTATTTTTCCATCCTTGTACAAATCCTACGCTTAACTGATCCGCTATTTCAGGTTTAATATTATAAGAATTTCCAATCCACTGATCGGAGGGGCTGGAAGCCGTTGAATTACTAAGTAGGTGCAGGTGTTGTACATTTCTAGCATAACCTGCCTTGATACTTGTTTGGTCTGTTACACGGTAGTTGGCTGTCATTCTTGGTTCAGGATTAAAATAGGTCTTACCAACACTTTGCTTATTTAATTGTATTGAATTTACAAGTAAATCCTTTTCATATATATTATAGGCATCTCCGCCCATTAAGCTATAAGCAGAAAGTCGCATCCCATAGTCTACACTTAAATTATCCGATGCTTTATAATAGTTGCTTATATAAAGGGCATTTTCAAGTCCATTTCTACCCTTTTTAGGATTACTATTAATTACGGTTCCGCTAAATATGCTTGGTGTTATGGTATGTAAAATACTATTGAAGCCAAAACGTAAGGTGTTTTTTGGGTTGAGGTAAAAAGTATAATCTTGCTTTAGGTTCAGGTCTTTAATATTGGAGTTGACATTAAAATTAGTCAAGCCGTTTTTAAGCTTCACATTATAATTGTAGTCGCTATATATTAAAGAGGTATTTAAAAATAAGCGGCTAGATACAATTCGGTTCCATCTTATTGTGCCCGTTTTATTCCCCCAATCAATGCCAAAGGCATCTCCTAATCCTAATTCGTCTCTTCCAAAATAACCAGAAAGATATATTTTATTTTTTTCGTCGATCTTGAAATTCGCTTTCATGTTTAAGTCGTAGAAATATAAAATATTGTCTTTAAATTCATCTGAGGCACGAAGAAAAATATCTGCATAGGTTCTTCTTCCAGATACGATAAAGGAAGACTTTTCTTTTTGAAGCGGACCTTCAATACTAATTCGACTGCTAATCAATCCAAGGCCGCCATTTACAACAAAGTCTTGGTTATTGCCTTCTTTCATTTTTACATCTAATACAGAAGAAAGCCTGCCACCATATTGTGCAGGGCCATTGCCTTTAATTAATGTGGCATCTTTTATGGCATCACTATTAAAAGTGCTAAAAAAACCAAGTAGGTGAGAGGCATTATAGACCGGCGCCTCGTCTAATAAAATTAAATTTTGATCTGCACTTCCGCCTCTTACATAAAAACCACTATTGCCCTCTCCAGCAGACTTTACACCTGGCAAAAGTTGAAGTGTTTTTAAAATATCTTTTTCTCCAAAAATAACAGGCACTTTGCTGATGGCATTTAGATTAAGTGTCTCTGTTCCCATTTGAGGCTTTAAAAGGTTGTCATTTTTTCTTCCACTTTCAACAACAACCTCTTTCAATGTATTAGCAGGTTTTAATAAAATAGTTAAATTTAAATTACTATCAAGTTGTACCTGTTCCTTGTATTTTTCATACCCCAACTGTGAAACAACAAGGGTATATTTTCCCCTTGGTAAAGAAATTGCATAAAATCCATATTCATTGGAGAGCACTCCAAGGCTTGGCAACTCTTCAATCCTAAGCACGGCTCTAATCATAGCCTCGCCAGTTCCTTGGTCTTTTACATTTCCGTTTAAAACAAATTTTTCCTGTCCAAAACTAAATTGAATTTGAAAATAGCAAATAATCGTACATATAAAATAGAGCGCACCTTTTTTTATAAATTTCATTTTATAATTCAATCTTTGAAAGTCCCAATTAAAAATTATGCTCAAAGGTAAAACCTATTTCCCTTTTATAAAATTATAGATGTTAAAAATTGCACTTCTTCTTTAACACGGTGTAGATAATTTTCGATATTTTTGCAAAAGCATATTTGTATATTACCTTTTTTTCATATCCAATTGCCTAAATTAATTTAATCCAATGCGTTATTTATTCTTTTTCTCATTCCTGCTTTGCGTCTTGTCGTCTTCGGCACAATTTTCGAACCCTCCAATCATTCATACCGAGCAGATCAATATCGCTAGAGATAGTTTTGGTGTGCCACATATTTTTGCACCCACTGATGCAGAAGTAGCATACGGCCTTGCATGGGCACATGCAGAAGATGATTTTACAACAATGCAAATGCTGATCCTAACTGGAAAAGGAAAAGTCGCCACTTATATGGGGAAAAAGGGGGCGCCTATTGATTTTGTTTTTGGATTATTAAATACAAAAGCAACAGTTATTGCACAGATGAATCAGTTTGATCCTAAATTCATACAATTAGTAAAAGGCTATTTGTTAGGATTAGAAGCCTATGCTAAAGCGCACCCAGATCAAGTTTTGAACAAACATGTCTTTCCAATTAGTATCGAGGAATACTTAGCCTCTGCTGCATTTTCAGTAGCGATTTTTTGTGGGGTAGATAAAGCCTTACCAAAAATTTTAAATGGCACTATTCCAAAATTGGAAGGCTTCACAGGAGAAGGGAGTAATGCCTTTGCGATCAATGCTAAGAAATCTGCGTCAGACGAAACCATGCTAGTGATCAATGCGCACCAGCCTATCGAGGGTCCAACCGCATTTTATGAAGCACATCTACAAAGTGAAGAAGGCTGGAATATTTTAGGTGGATTGTTTCCAGGTGCGCCTATGATTTTTCATGGTGTGACGCCCAATTTAGCTTGGGCACATACCGTTAATTTTCAAGATAAAATAGACATCTATCAATTAGAAACAAGTAAGTCGCATCCTGGCAAATATAAAGTGGACGGCAATTGGCTAAAATTAGAAAAGCGAAAAATTAAATTAAGTATCAAAGGCATTCCTTTTCCAATTTACAAAACAGCCTACCAGTCTATCTATGGTCCAACTGTAGCCACGCCTAAAGGTGAATATTTTTCGATGCGACTGCCAGCCTTAATGGACGCAGGTGCATTGCAGCAATGGTATGCAATGAACAAGTCAACTAATTTTAAAGAATTCAAAAGCTCATTGGAGCAAAACCATTTGCCGATGTTTAATATCATGTATGCAGACAAAGCAGACAATATCTTTTATATCTCCAATGGTAAAATGCCTTATCGCAATAAAGACACAAGCTATCACTGGAATAGCACTCTGCCTGGAAATACAATGGCGACTTTATGGAATGAATTTAAACCACTGAGTGCTTTGCCTCAAATGACGAATCCGAAAAGTGGTTATTTATTCAATGCCAACCACTCGCCTTTTTTAGCGAGTAGCGAATCGGATAATTTAAATCCAAAGGATTTTGATGTGAATGATGGATATGAAACCTACCATAATAACAGAAGTAGACGCGCTAAAGACTTAATAGATCAATTAGATAAAATTAGTTACGAAGAAATTAAGCGCATTAAGTTTGATCGTCAATTACCCAATCCAATTTTATTTCCATATGGATTTACCGCAGATACCATGTTTTTGGTGGATGAAAATAAATATCCTCAACTAGCTTCCATCATCACCACTTTAAAATATTGGGACCACAATGCAGTTGCTGAAAGTAAGGGCGCATTGATCTATAATTTAGCGTATTACAATGTACCAGTGGTTATGGAAGGACGAAATAAAGATAAACTTACCATGGCCGAAGCGGTGAAAGTGTATCAAATCATCTATGACTTTTTACAAAGTAATTATGGCCGAACTGATTTAACATTAGGGGAGGTGCAAAAATTGGTTAGAGGAAAAGAAAATTGGCCACAGGGCGGTATGCCAGATGTACTAGCCGCAGTGATGTCCGAGCCTTTTGGAAAAGACAAAAGAAAAATGAATAGCGGGGATGCCTATATCAATTTTGTAAGGTTTCCTAAAAATGGTGGACTGCCACTCATTGAAACGGTGAATACTTTTGGTGCAAGTTTTAATGAGGGAGACAAACACTATAATGACCAAAGAGCGATGTATCAATCACAACAACTTAAAAGAATGACTTTAGATAAAACAGAAGTGCTTCAAAAAGCAGTAAGACAGTATCATCCTGGGATGTAACTTTTAATTCCTCTAGGGAATTGAAGAATAGTTCTAAATATTTTGAATTCGTTACAAACAAAAAGCCCTCAATAACAATTGAGGGCTTTTTGTATAATTAATTGTAATTATTGCTTTGATCTTCTTCTCGCCTCTTCGGCATCTTTATAGATTCTAATCCAAGTTAAAGAGATATCGATGATGGCTAATAAAGGGCCTAGTATAATCACCATCACCACTTCTAAGCCTGGTGAGTAACCAATGACGCCGTCTAGGGATATATTTTTAGATCGTTTAAAGAGTTTGTACACACAGTAAATGGCCGATACGACCCAGATACCAAAAAGAATATTCTTGTCCATAATTTTATTTTAGTGAATATAATATATTTTGTTTTATTTGCAATACATCAATGAGGTCTATCATGAAAAAAAGTCTATTTTATATCATCTTACTGCTTTTAGTAAAAGTCAATTCAATCAATGCGCAGTTGCCTGCACCTTTCAATGCCATTTTATCAAGCATTCAAGATAGTATTGCTAAAAAAGTGCTAGCAAGCCCCAATACATATAGACTTCAGCTTGTTTATACACAAATTGATAGAGATCAAAATGGCATACCTCGTTTTACAAACCATACATTGTATGCGGACGCAGAAAATTATTTTAATCCCGCATCGATGGTTAAAATGCCCCTTGCCTTTTTAGCAATGGAAAAATTATATGAACTGAACCAGCCTGGCGTAAATAAATACACTTCGATGCAATTTGATAGCAATTATCAAAGACAAGTAGCCATGTATGCCGATTCAAGTGCACAAAACAAAAAACCATCTATTGCACATTTTGTTAAGCGCGCATTTTTGATATCTGAAAACGATCCCTACAATCGATTGTATCAATTTGTGGGGCAGGGCCCAACGAATCAAAAACTACTTGCAAAAGGGTATAGCAGTACAAAGATCACAAGACAATTTATGGGCTACACAGAGGACCAAAATAGACATACCAATGGGATCCGTTTTATGGATGAAAAAGGAGTACCTATTTTAAAGCTCGCCCCTCAATACAACAAAGACAGTTTTCAATTTGGAGCGCCCATTTTAATTGGTGATGCACATTGGAATAGTAAGGATGAAGTGGTGAATGCCCCTTTTGATTTTACACGTCATAACAATATCTCTTTAGTAGACATGCAAAAAATGTTACAGGCAGTTTTGTTTCCAGCCTCGGTACCAAAACAAAATAGATTCAATATGACCGACGCGGATAGATTGTTTTTATTACAATACTTATCACAGTATCCATCGGAAACTGACTATCCAAAATACGATAGTGCACATTTTTATGATAGCTATGTGAAATTCTTTTTCCAAGACAGCACCCATACCATGCCAAAGCATATCAGGGTTTTCAATAAAGTAGGATGGGCTTACGGATTCTTAACAGATGTATCTTATGTGTTGGATACCAAAAACAATATTGATTACATGCTCTCCGCTACTATTTATGTGAATAGTGATGGCGTAGTGAATGATTCAAAATATGATGAGGATGCTGTTGGCTTTCCTTTTTTAAATCAAATTGGTAAAGCGTTTTATCAATATGAATTAGAACGCCCTAGAAAATTCAAACCAGTATTAAAAAATCAAGTAAAGCAATACGAAAAACGCAACCCAAAAGATACTAGGCCTAGCATTTTAAATGCCGACAACTAGGATCTCCTGGATTGCGTCTTTATTATAAAATTCCAATTGGGGCTACCAAATAGCACCCATCCCTAAATCCCACAATTGCTTATTGAATGCAGGAATAGATTCATTTTTTAATTTTAGTCCTCTTGCTTTTAATTTATCCCACTCAGCAGTATATTCTTTTAATAAATCTAAGTTGGGTTGATTCACTTGTGGAATATCGCTCTCTGTTTGATTCAGCAAGAACATATAGTTGGCTGTAAATTTATTTGGGAAATTTTCAACATCATCATATGAAGTTGATTTTCTTTGAATCATGTCTTCGTCCCATGCTTTTAAATTTGCAATCAAATCTGAGGCATTTTGTTTTAAGCTAGCATATTGTGTACCGCTATAGTTGGCGTCAGACTTTAATTTTTTAACCAATGCTTCAATGTGACTACTATTGTCTTTTAGCTCGTTGACCATTTGGTGCATTTCAGTCACTGTACCTTCCATCAAACGCATCAAATCATCATACGCTTGGTATTCACTAGCAGTCGTGCCAAAGTTTGGATTGGCTTGTATCAGGCCTGTTGTGGTTCCAACCATTTTTCCACCTGCCATTAAACGAATGGTATAATTACCAGGGATGGCTTTGTGTCCATTAAAACTACTTTCAATATATACATTTGGAATAGCCGTAGTTGTTGCGTGACGAAGGTTCCATACAAAACGATTCAATCCTTTTTCTTTGCTTAATGTTGGATCTTTTCTTGGAGCGCCGTCATAGCGCTTATAATTTTCGTCTGCTTTTGAACTAAAGCGACGCACTAATTTGCCAGACGCATCACTGATTTCCATACTCAATTCAATAGAGTCTGCCATACTAGGCAATTGATAATACAAGACCAAGCCTGTTGCAGGATTGACCCCTGCTTTTGCTTTAGCACCTGTAAAATCTCCGTCGTTGTCATCCATTTCGCTAGAACCCATGACCAATAAAACAGCATCTGGCGTATATATTTTTACAGTACTTGTGTCTGCTTTATATGCTCGAATTAAATTTAAATCATCCAATATCCAAAACGATCTACCCGAAGTTGCCGCAATTAAATTGTTTTGATGCACGCGTAAATCTGTGATAGGGGTAATAGGCAAATTTAATTGGAATGGACTCCAGCTTTTGCCACCGTTGTTTGACATGTACACGCCTAATTCTGTGCCCGCATACAATAAATCTTTAACAACATTGTCCTCACGCACCACTCTTGTAAATGCATTGTTTGCAATGCCAGTATTTATTTTAGTCCAAGTGGTTCCGTAGTCCGTGGATTTATATAAGCCAGGCGTATGGTCGTTGAACTTATACCTAGTGGTTGCAATGTATACCGTTGCTTTATCATGCGGTGATACTTCAATCGCATTGATTAAACATTCTACTAATCCCGCTGGTGTTATATTTTTCCAATTAGCACCACCATCTTTTGTTAAGTACACATAACCATCATCGCTACCTGTATAAATCACACCTTTTTCGTGCACCGACTCCATCACATAAGCTAGTGTGCCATAATTTTCTGCACCCACTGCTTCGTTGGTATAGGGTACACCAGGTTTTCCTTGTTTAGATTTTTCGTTGCGGGTTAAATCTGGTGAAACTTCTTTCCATGTTTTTCCCATGTCGGAAGTTTTCAATAAAAATTGTGATCCATGATAATAGGTATTAGGTTCATGCTTACTCCAAATTATTGGCGCGTTCCAGTTATATCTGTACTTAATATCTTTTGCATCTCTGCCTAAGTATTGAATTGGCGCAGCCATGATATTGGTGCTCCCTTTTGTTTTTGTATCTAATACTTCTATGGTTCCTTGGTAAGAGCCACCTAAAACATATCTTGGATTGTTTGGATCAAATGCCAAGAAGGCGCTCTCGCCACCTGCAGATGAAGACCAGCTTCTTTCATCTATTCCTCCGGCGCCAATTGCACGACTCGCAATTTTAACCGAACTATTGTCTTGTTGTCCTGCATAAATATTGTAAGGCGTTTCATTGTCTACATTGATTCTATAAAATTGTGCAGTAGGCATATTGTTTTGACTGCTCCAAGATTTACCGCCATCATGTGTTACAGCAGCACCGCCATCATCTGCAATCACCATGTTCTTACCGTTGCTTGGATGAATCCATAAATCATGGTAATCACCATGCGTGCGCGCAAAGTCTGTAAAAGTTTTACCACCATCAATTGATTTTAAGGAAGGGGCACTCATCACATACACTGTGTTTTCATTTGTTGGATCTGGAAACAGTTCGATATAATACCATGCGCGTTGAATCAAGCGATGGCTTTTATTTATTTGTGACCAACTTGCACCTGCATCGTTAGACACATATAAACCACCTGCATCTTTACTAAAATCACTTTCAATCAATGCAAATACTTTTTCTGAATTTGCTCTTGATACTGCGATAGACATTTTACCCATTTCTTTTGGTAATCCCTTTTCCATTTTCTCCCAGTTATTGCCACCGTCAGTTGATTTATACAATCCACTTCCTGGTCCGCCACTAATTACCTGCCATGGCAAACGACCATGTTCCCACATGGCAGCATACATAATTGATGGATTATGCATGTCCATTGAAATTTCCGCACAACCTGTTTTATCATCTACATACAATACTTTTTTCCATGTTGTACCACCATCAACAGATTTATAAATACCACGCTCTGTTGACTTGCTATACAATGCACCTTGAGCTGCAACAAAAACGATGTTTGGATTTTTTGGATCAATCGCAATTCTCGAAATATGTTGTGTCGCATCTAGTCCCATTTTTTCCCATGTCTTGCCAGCGTCTGTACTTTTATACACCCCATCTCCATGATGTGTCATCACACCTCTTATTGCGTGCTCGCCCATGCCCACATAAACAATATTGGCATCGCTTTCTGCAACTGCAACCGCACCCACAGAACCTGTTTTAAAAAATCCGTCAGAAATATTATCCCAATTCATTCCACTGTTTTCAGTTTTCCATAAACCACCACCAGTGGTTCCCATGTAATAGATGTCTCTATTATTGATGACTCCAGTGGCCATATTGGATCTACCTCCTCTAAAGGGACCAATACTTCTCCATTTTAGCGGAGATAGTTCTTTGTTTACATCCTGCGCAAAACCCATTTGCGTAGATACTATTAAGCATAGTAAAGCGATTATCTTTTTGATCATAAAATAGTTTTAGATAGATTAAATTTAAGCAAAAAAAAAGACCCATTGTGCAATGAGTCTATATATCTTTTTTAGAACTGGTGGATTATACGCGGTAAAAATCTGCTTTCCAGTTTTGGATAGATTGCTTGATCTCTTTTCCTGATAAATCACCTGCTGCAGCTTTCTCTACTAGTGCAGGAAATTCAGCATCTGGAGCAAATCGCAATGCAACAATCTGACCTACGCGTAAACTAGATGGAAGTAATTTTCCAGTTAACACATAATGGCGCAAATTTTCTTCTGCACGGATAGCTCTATCCTGCGCCTTTAAAGCAAATATGCGCGTAAACCACGCAATTAAAATAAATACAATGGAGGTTAAGACTAATAAAGCCGCTAAGTATTTGTTTTCAGCACTTGATTTTAGTAAATAGTTTATCGACCCACCTAGTAAAGCAATGATCCCGCCAAAGGTAAGATAGTGAAACCCAGGAACCATTTGCGCGTGATTGTTAAAATTTTGTTCTTTCATGTTTTGTATTTTGTGTGGGCAAGATAATTACTTTGTTTAGTTTTAGCCTTATGAATTTTCAGAACCTGCCCTGTAATCAAAAACCGCTCGAAAAATGGTCATTTCCAAACATCTGCCCATTTTTTGAATTATCCCAAAAAACACCAAAATGACCCAATAAATGGCTGTTTTGCCTCAAATTTGGACGATTTTATGCAAAAACAGCCCAAAATGCCTAAATTTTTGAACATCATCCTGCCAATATTCCCCCCTTTTTTTAATAGGTCAAACTAAGCTTTACAACAACCAATTGGGGGTATTTAAAATTTAAGGAAGCAACAGGTTTTGATCGCAGTGCAAGCATAATGGTTTGATGCTTACTACAAAAAATGTATCTTTGTTCCATCATCAAGAAGCCTTTAATGGCTGCCAACCGAGAGAGTCGAACTCCGCGGTGGTAAAATCGATGAGGACTTACTGTCAAATCTAAAACGTAATCTCCTTTATCCTTTTTCTTGGTCTGATTTAACGAGTGAATTAAAATGAATCATGCCATGACCGTATCGAATCAAAATAATAAAAAAGAAGTCAAAAATAATAGCAAAGTCAATAGTACTGCAAATAATGACATGCAATTATTTATTGAATCAAGCAACCCCTTAAAAGCAAAAGGCAAGCTGCGATTGATCTATTTAAATGAACAATTTGAAGGCAGCTTTATAGCAACACCCAATTTAATAAAATTAAAAACTATTCAACCATTTAAGGGCATGGTGGCTGCTGTTGGTTTAGAACTGGGCAGTGTTAGCCCTTTCTTACAAAGCAATGGTGGATTAAGTAAGATTGGTCAACAGCAAATGCACTTTCTGGTTTTTGACATTTTTCATTTATATAATTTATTTCGCCTAAAGCCACAAGCCTTACTGGCTTTGTATCAGGAAGCATTGGCTATTTTAAAGACCAAAGACGAAACGGTTGAATTTGGGAAAATAGATCCCAATTCAGATTTAGGTAATACCCTTGCAACTTGGTTACATATTCAAGTGAAAAAGAAATTTAAACATCAATATTGTTCTCCTAAAGGCCTACTTTATAGCTTCCAAAATTTGTTGAGCTTGTTTCCGCAAGACTTCATCCTATAATTTGCTATGAGTTCAATTTGAGCAAAGCATTTGCTTAAAAAATTAACTCAAATCGTAATTATATTTATTGCTTATTCGCTATTTTGTAGGCGCTATGAAAGGATTTCAATTTACCCCATTTAAGGCTGGCGAAAACAAAAAAAGCATGTTCGAGCAAATGCTTGACCTGTTTACAGAACTATTGAATTATACCAATGGGGATGCCACAGAAGCCTTAGACTGGCTCAATCAACTAGACAATAAGCACAAATTCACCAATAACGATTACGGCATGGGTGATTTTATAGAAGACTTAAAGGAAAATGGCTACTTAAAGGAAAATGGCCCAGACGGAACATTTAAGATTACCTCTAAAACGGAGCAGACCATCCGTAAAAAGAGCTTAGAGGACATTTTCGGTAAATTAAAAAAGGGATCCAAGGGCAACCACCAAACCAATAAAACCGGACCCAGCGCAGAACTTAGTCCGGACACCAGGGCCTATCAATTTGGCGACAATATTGACCAGGTTGATTTTACAGAAAGCATCCGTAATGCACAAATCAACCACGGAATAGACAATTTCACGATGGAAGAAAACGATTTATTGATTCGTGAAAGTGATTTTAAAACACAGACTTCTACCGTGCTCATGATTGATATTTCTCATTCCATGATATTATATGGTGAGGATCGTATTACTCCGGCAAAAAAAGTGGCGATGGCTTTGTGTGAATTAATCACTACTAAATACCCTAAAGACACAATAGATATTGTTGTTTTTGGAAATGATGCATGGAGTATTGAAATTAAAGACCTTCCCTATTTACAAGTAGGTCCTTATCATACCAATACGGTTGCTGGACTAGAATTGGCAATGGACTTATTGCGTCGTCGTAAAAATCCGAACAAACAGATTTTTATGATTACTGATGGCAAGCCAACTTGTTTAAAGATCGGTTCAAAATACTATAAGAACAGTTTTGGATTAGACCGAAAAGTAGTGAATCGTTGTTTAAATTTGGCGGCGCAGTGCAAGAAATTAAAAATTCCAGTTACGACTTTCATGATTGCATCCGATCCTTATTTACAAAAATTTGTGGAAGAGTTTACCGAGATGAATCATGGTAAAGCGTTCTTCGCATCTCTAGATAAACTAGGTAGTTTTATATTCAATGATTTTGAAAGCGGAAAGAGAAAAACAGTATACTAAATTGAAAAAAGAAGTGGCGAATAAAACAGCAACAGACAGCAAGAAAGTAGCAGGTATCGAAAAAATCAACACCCTTGGACAACTAATCAAATCTGGTTATCAGTCTAAGTCCATTAAGGAAGAAGTGCGTGATAATTTGGTTACCTGTTTACAAAATAAAGAAAATCCTTTTACAGGCATTTTGGGTTATGAAGACACAGTGATACCCGATACAGAGCGTGCACTATTGAGCAGACATAATATTTTGTTTTTAGGATTACGTGGTCAAGCTAAAACAAGGATGGCACGTCAGATGACTGACTTACTAGATGAATACATTCCAGTCATTATGGGTAGCGAAGTCAATGACGATCCGTTGAAACCATTAAGCAAGTTTGCAAAAGATTTGATTGCTGAACATGGCGATGAAACCCCAATACATTGGCTACACCGATCTGAGCGTTATGGAGAAAAATTAGCTACGCCTGATGTAAGTGTCGCAGATTTGATTGGCGATATTGATCCAATCAAAGCGGCTAATTTGAAATTGAGCTTCTCTGATGAAAAAGTGATTCACTATGGGATTATTCCAAGAAGCAATCGTTGCATTTTTGTGATCAATGAATTACCAGATTTACAAGCAAGAATCCAGGTGTCTTTATTTAATATCTTACAAGAAGGCGATATTCAAATACGTGGTTTTAAGTTACGTATGCCATTGGATATTTTGTTTGTCTTTACAGCGAACCCAGAAGATTATACCAACAGAGGTAGCATTGTAACGCCATTAAAAGACAGAATTGAGAGTCAAATATTAACGCACTATCCAAAAACTCTAGAAACTTCTTTGGCGATTACGGAACAAGAGGCAGATATTTTAGAAGTACAAAAACAAAGAGTGGATATCAGTGATTTAATCAAGCGATTGATTGAACAAGTTTCTTTTGAAGCAAGATCCAATGAATTTGTAGATAAGAAAAGTGGGGTGAGTGCGCGTTTAACCATTGCAGCATTTGAAAATGCCATTAGTTCTGCCGAGCGTCGTGCGATTATCCACAACGAAAAACATACTTATGTTTGGATCAGTGATTTAATGGGAATCATTCCTTCTATTACTGGGAAAATCGAATTGGTTTATGAGGGCGAGCAAGAAGGTCCATATGAAGTTGCTTTAAATTTATTGAACAAGTCTATTCGTACACAGTTTATTGAATATTTCCCCAATCCAGAATTATTGAAGAAGAAAAAAATGGTCAATAAAAAGGGAGAGGAAAAGGCGCTAGACAATCCCTACAAAGCCATTACTAGCTGGTTTGACGGTGGAAATCACTTGAACCTACTATTAGACATGAAGGATGCAGATAAAGTAATTGCTTTATATAAGGTAGATGGCTTATTTGGTTTAGTAAAAAAATACTATCCACAAGCCAATGAAAAAGAATGCGCTTTATTAATGGAATTTGTATTACATGGCTTAGCTGCATTCTCATTGATCAATAAAAAAATGATTGATGGTAAAATTGAATTCAATGATTTAATGGGCAGTATGATGAATTTGGGCAGCTTTGGCGAAGAAGATGATTACAACGAATCTGATTACCAATAAATAGCAGGATCGTTTAAAAAGACAGTCCAACTATTCAGACTTATCCAATTTAATTTTGGTAAACACCTGCAAGTGAGGCAGGGCAAGTACTGCAATACCAATAAATAAAAGCGGTAAGACTTCTTTGATACTCCAAGTTTCTAATGAAAAATAAATAAATACAATAATGCCAGTCCATGCTACAACTGCATAGGGCACTGCTTTTGCTAGTAATTTTTTCCATCCAAGGATACTGTTATCCATTTCAAATTCTTGTCTTATTTTATCAAAAGATAAAATAGAATGCCATAGTCCAAAATAAAAACTAAAACACAACCAAAGTGGCAAGAGCATATTTAAAATAGTTAAGCAGCCAATTTGCATCACTGCAAAAAATAATTGCTTGGTGTCTGAAAAAAAATATTTATGGGCAAAGAACAAAACGATGTGAATCCCTACAAGCGTAGCCTGAGAAATAGGTAAAATCATTGTGGCATAATGGATATACTCGTCTGCCTGCATTTTGGATTGTCCTAGTAATACAAATACATCAATTGCTGTATGGATGTTTTTACTGAGTAGAAACAAGATCCAGCTAAGGCCTAAAATACTATAACATAATTTATGAATCCCGTTATAGCTCTTCCCCAACCAGTCTATTTCCCCAAAATGAAAAGCAGTTAAGCCAATGAATATAAGGATGGCGATGGTTGGTAAAAAGTACCATACCAATCCGTAAGCCAACATATTTAGTAGGTATTTGAATAAAAAGAGATAGCCGTGTTTTTTATCGGCTCCAGTATTAAGTCTTTGATCTATATAAAAATCTAAAGCGCCGTGGGGGATGCCCAATGTAAATAAGGTAACAAATAAAACCCCTAATTGCTGGGTGGTTGACAATGGAAAATAAGCATGTAATAAGGCTAAACCGAATCCGATGACCAAAAGTATTTGTCTGAGCTTTATCTGCATATAGTAGGCATAAAAAAAGGGGCGAGTTATGCACTCGCCCCTTAAAGATAGTATGAATTAAGCAGCTTTTCTGCTCAATGCATATATAACAAGACCGAATCCAATTTTATTTACAGCATCACCGATGTTGTAAATAATATCCATATTCAAGCCAATATTTGCAAATCCTGCATACCATTGTCCTTCAGCTGTTCCGATTAAATATCCTAGAGGATAGATAGCCCAACCAACTAAAATGAACCAACCTAATGCTTTGTTTGCAGAAGCAACAGCTGTACCAGCACTTGTAGCTAATTTCTTAACATCGCCCATCCATACTTCATACACAATGTAGAAGTAAGCAAGCGCACTAATTGTACCAAATACTGTAGCACTTCCTAATCCAGCTTCACCTACGTAACCTGTTACCAGCATTACAACAGAAGCTAAAATCATTTTCCATAATAAACCTGTTGTACCACCAGCTTTTTTTGTGATCAAGTAGAACTCAACACACATCAAAGGCACAGTTAACAACCAATCTACGTAACGGAAGAAGGTCGGAGAATCTTGCGTTTCAGCATAATAGCTACGCATGTAGTAATAGTGAACTGCAGCAATAAAAGTGATCAAACCCGATACTAATACCGAAGTGCGCCACTCTTGGCTTGTGTTGCTCAATTCAAAAAAGAAAAAAACCGAAGCGGCCATCATAGCCATTGTGCCTACAAAGAAAGTAAACGAAACATAGTCCGTTTTTGCAATCACTGTAGCGCCGTCTAGTAAAAATAAAGAATCCATATTGTGGAGATTTGGTGAACGTGGTTTTAACACTTGTTAGTGAATGTGAATTTATAATAAATGTTTGTTAAACTCAAAAAATTTTTGTTAAAATCGGCCTATTCTTTATCCATATTTTATCGGTTATTTTTCACAAAAACATTCATTTTCAATAAGTTAGGTATTTTTTACTAATTTTTTTAATGAAGTTTTTTATGATTATTTATTTAATTGTTAAACAATTATTTAAAAAATATATTAACATTTTGCGCTTTTTTATAGTGATTTTCTGATAGATTTCCCTTTTTTTATCGGCACTTGAACAGCCTGGTCCATACTTAATTCGCCATTTACCCAGATGTATTTGAATCCCTTTGCATATTGATGCGAGTCTTCAAATGTAGCCATGTCTGAAACCTCATCCGCATCAAATACAACGATGTCTGCATAATAACCTTCTTGTAAGATGCCTCTTTTTTCGATATTGAATTTATTTGCAGGTAGAGAAGTCATTCTTCTAATCGCTTCCTCTAAACTCAATACCCCCATTGTTCTTACATATCTTCCTAATACGCGTGAATTCGTGCCATAAGCTCTAGGATGTGGTTTGCCGTAACCTTTCATTGCGATGCCTGCATCACTTGCAAACATATTAAATGGGTATTGCATAATTGCTTTGACATCGGATTCAGTCATTCCATGGTAAATCATTTGTGCACCACCCTCTTCCATCATTTGTATAATTGTTTCTGCTTCATCTAATGCTTTGTTTTTATTGCCTCTTAAGAGATTAATCGCTTCGATGTCTTTTCCATTATAACTACTGTCTGCTTTGTAATTGGCGACTACAGCATAAGTAAAATGCTTGATGCCTCTTTCTTTTAAAATACCAATGATTTCATTGGCTACTTTTTTTCGAATGATTGGATCTTTCAGTCTTGCGAAGATGGAATCCTGTCCATCTGATAAAACCCAATCAGGCAATAGCACACTTAATTGTGTACTACTAGCGGTATAAGGATATTGGTCAATGGTCACATCAATGCCTTCTTTTCTTGCATTCACAACCAATGGAATGGTTTCCTTACTTCGGCCCCAATTGTTTTGACCACTAATTTTAAAATGTGAAATCTCAACAGGAATGGATGCGGCTCTTCCAATTTGGATGGCTTCGTTCACGGCATCCACCACTTGATTTTCTTCGTTTCGAATATGAGATGCATAGACCCCTCCTTTTGAAGAAACCACTTTAGCTAGTCTTACAATTTCCTCTGTAGGCGCATAGGTCCCAGGAATATAAATTAATCCAGTGGACATGCCCACAGCACCATCTTGCATGGCTTGCGCTGCTAATTTTTCCATTGCTTGCATTTCTGCTTCTGTAGCATTTCTATTTGCAGAACCCATCACTTGCTTGCGAATGGTATTGTGTCCAATCAAGGAGGCAATATTGATGGACATGCCTATGGAGTCTAGTTTATTAAAATACGTATTTAAGTTTTCAACTGATCCGCCACAATTCCCCGTCACCACGGTGGTTACGCCGTCGTATAAAAAATTACTCGCCAATGGATTTCTGAATTCGCCACCCTCTAAATGTCCATGCACATCAATAAAACCAGGCGCTACAATCATACCTTTTGCATCGACCTCTCTTGTTGCTTTCCAATTTTTTAAATTACCAATGGCAATAATTTGATTGCCTTTGATGGCCACATCTTTATACTGCCATTGATTCCCTGTACCATCAATAAGTTTTCCGTTACGGATAATATAATCTGCAGTTTGTGCCTTTGTTTGCAGCAATGTAAAAACGAAGGCAAGGAGTAGGAGGCTATTTTTCATAAAACTATTTTTGTCTACTCAATTTACTAAATACTAATCCATTTGTCATTCATTTTTATTTTTATAACCTAAAAAATGTATTTTCATTGGATCAATCATGAATCTATGAAAAAGTATATTGTACTCTTTGTTGTTACGTTGGTTTGTTCATCAAACATAAAAGCACAACAAACTCAAAAACCGCCATTACATGGCAAGGATTGGGTAGCCATCACGGGTAAGCCTTTGGCTGCAACCGCAGGATCGATGGTGTTTCAAAAAGGTGGTAATGCGGTGGATGCGGCATGTGCAATGCTTGCTGCAACTTGTACCATGTGGGACGTGTTAAGTTGGGGTGGCGAAACGCAGGCATTAATCTACAATCCCAATACAAAAAAAGTGATTGCGATTAGTGCAATGGGCTTTGCGCCAACAGGTGCTACGCCAGAATTTTTTAAAGGCAAGGGTTTTAGTTACCCACCAGAATATGGTCCATTAGCAGCAACTACGCCTGGTACACCGGGAGGTATTTGTTTGATGTTGGCGAATTATGGCTCTATGAGTTTAAAAGAAGTTTTAGCGCCAGCGATGGACTTAGCTGCAGGTTATCCAATTGATGCACAAACCGCAAATGGTATTGAACGTGGTAAAGCGATGATTAAAACCTGGCCTTATAGTAAGAAAGTATTATTACCACATTTAGGAGAAAAAAGAGAAGCGCCAGAAGCTGGTGAAATATTTGTTCAAAAAGATTTATTGAATACTTTGCAAAAAATGGTAGACGCCGAGCAGGATGCTTTGAAACAAGGCAAGTCTCGTAAAGAGGCTATCTGGGCTGCATATGATCGTTTTTATAAAGGAGATATTGCAGATGAATTTGTAAGAGGTGCGCAAGAGCAAGGCGGATTGATTACCAAAGAAGATTTAAAAAACTGGAGACCTACGGAAGAAGCGCCGTCGATGGTGAACTATAAAGGGATTGATGTCTATAAACTTCAAGCTTGGACACAAGGACCTTCTTTATTACAAGCTTTAAATATTGTTGAAAATTTTGACTTGAAAAAAATGGGCTATAATTCTGCAGATTATATGCATACGATTTATCAAGCAATGAATTTAAGTTTTGCAGATCGTGATTTTTATTATGGCGATCCAAAGTTTGCGACCAACCAACCAATCGCTGGCTTATTAAGTAAAGCCTATGCAAAACAAAGAGCAGGAGAAATCAATATGGCAAAGAACAATGCCAATGCAGGCCCTGGAGATCCTTATCCTTTTGAAGGGAAAACAAATCCTTTTATGGATTTAATTAAAGCAAAAGGATTTCAACCTTCCGTAGATACTGGAAAAACTAAAACTGGATTTGCACCAGCGCATGATTTAAGAACAGTTGCATCTTCGAATACGAATGAAAAATTGCCAATAGATGCTGATTATATGGATCGTTTATGGAGAGGTACTACCACTGTTGAAGCAGCAGATAAAGAAGGATGGATTGTCTCTATTACACCAAGTGGTGGATGGTTGCCAGCAACTATTGCGGGTAACACGGGTGTGGGCATGAGTCAACGTATGCAAAGCTTTGTATTGGATTCTGCACAAGGTCCTTTCAATGTGGTTGCGCCGGGTAAAAGACCAAGAGTCACTTTAACACCAAGTATAGCAATGAAAGATGGCAAGCCTTATATGGCATTTGGTGTGCAAGGTGGTGATACACAGGATCAAAACTTATTGCAGTTTTTTTTAAATATGGTTGAGTTTGGCATGACTGTTCAAGAAGCAACTGAAGCTGCGAATATTAATTCCAATCAACTTTGGCTTTCTTTAGGAGGCACTAAAATCGCAGACAGAAAACCAAGACCAGGCAGCATTTTATTGCATGACAATGTTTCTGAGTGGGTTCGAAAAGACTTAAGAGCTAGAGGGTATAATTTAACTTTCGATGATCGTACAAGCGGTCCAATCAACGCCATTTTATTTGATTGGAAACATGGATCCATGTGGGGCGGTAGTTCTAATCATGGAGAGGATTATGGCATTGCATGGTAGGATTCAAAAATGATAATTGAATAAATAAAAATAAAATGAGTCAGAATAGAAGAAAATTTTTAAGCACTGCATTATTGACTGCAGGCACATTAGGATTGGGTGGTAAGGTTTTAGCAAATGAGTCGGCAAATAAATACCATATCAATTTGCCTAAATCAATTGAGGACTTAGTGCCAATGAAAGAAGGTGTGGTGCCCATTACCGTAGATGAGCGCAAGCAAAGAATTGCAAAGGCGCAGGCTATTATGGAAAAGGAAAAAATAGATGCTATTTTTTTAGAAGGCACTGTGTCTTGTTTTTATTTTACGGGAATGCGATGGGGACAAAGCGAAAGAACGTTTGGAGTTGTTATCCCAGCTAAAGGACCCATTGCTTATGTTTGTCCAAAGTTCGAAGAAGATAGGGCGATGGAATTATTGAACCCTGTATTTGGTGATGAAGTAAGATGTTGGGAAGAACACGAAAGCCCTTATGCTTTGATTTTTAATATCATTAAAGACAGAGGAACTAAGTATAAAAAAATTGGAATGGAAGAACGTGTTCGTTTTTTCATTGCGGATGGTGTTAAAAAATTAGCGACAGGTTTTGAGATTGTTGACGCAACACCAGTGACAGCTGGTTGTAGAATGTATAAGACAAAAGCAGAATTGGCGTTGATGCAATATTCAAGTGATATCACTATTAAAGCATATCAAGCTGCGTTTGCAACCATTCGCCCAGAAATGTCTCAGTCAGAATTCAGTGGCAATATCAGCGCGGCATTTAGAAAGCTAGGCTATAATGGAAGCGCATCGGTACAAGTGGGTAAGTATTCGGCATTGCCTCACGGAAGTATTACACCTCAAGTGATTCATGAAGGCGATATTGTGATGGTTGATGGTGGAACAAGTGTAGAAGGATATGCTTCTGATATCACTAGAACAATTGTAGTAGGCAAACCAACTCAAAGACAAATAGATGTTTGGAATATTGAATTGGAAGCACAGAACGCAGCGTTTGCAGCAATTAAAATTGGCGCACCATGTGAAGTGGTAGATGCAGCAGCAAGAGCAGTGATTGAAAAAGCTGGATTCAAAAGCAACTATAAATTACCAGGTCTGCCGCATAGAACAGGACATGGTATTGGTTTAGAAGGACACGAGTGGACTAATTTTGTAAAAGGAAATAAAACACCTTTGGCTGTTGGTATGTGTTTTAGCAATGAACCTACGATTTCTATTCCTGGTGAATTTGGAATTCGTTTAGAAGACTGTTTATACATTGCCGAAGATGGGCCACATTATTTCTCGAAACAAAGTATTTCAATCGAACAACCATTTGGATAAATTAGATGATTGTTTTTATTTAATAAAAAACAATACAAATAAAAAAGGAGCTACAATTTGTAGCTCCTTTTTTATACCCTTTCACAAGGGACTTATGTTGTATCACATTATTATTTATACAACTGATTGAATAACATTTTATAAGTAGAATGCGTTTGCCCTCTGAATGTAATTTCTGGTCCATACACAAATAACTTACCTTTTCCCAATTTTGCTTCAAAAGCAGCGACACCATCTTGCAAGTAAGCTTGCCCAAATGCCCAGCCGCTTCTCAAAGTTTTATCTGATGCAAACCATGCAAGTGGCGTGATTGTGCCATTCGCAATAGCATCGGGCTGTACTCTAAATACAGGGCTATTATTAAAGTACACATCTGCATTATTTTTCATACCCCAGTTGGCTCTTATTGCAGGCGCAACAGCAACTTGTAAGATACTTCCTGGAATATAAAATTTCTCTCCCGGAAGCGTGCGCTCTTTTCCGTTATTCATTTCGGTAATGGCATTTTTAACAGGTAGTTTTAAATGGTATGCAAGGTTGGCACTTGATCCGATGGTAACCACTGTGCCTCCCGCTTCTATGAAAGTCTTTAATGCAGGGATAGATTTTTCGGCAGTGATTCTTCCAACCATTGGATGAAATTCAGCAGGGATCTCGTCTAGGTTTGGTTCTCTCTCATCATAAGGTGAAGCGGGTCCTGCAACTAAAGATGGGATGGCACCGTCTACAAAAACAATGGCATCAAATTTGTCTTTTAAATTACCTGCATTGATTTCCTTTGCATATAACAATTCAAAATCAAAATGATGTTGTTCTAAAATCCATCTTACCCAACCAGATGGCATAGATCCACCATAACGATCCCATAATCCAATTTTTAATGTTGAAATTTTAACCGCATCTGTAGGAAGACTTTCTACTGCAATGAAATTTAAACCTACTTTTGCAATCGGCTCCTTGTCTTTTGATTCAGCTGCCATTTCGAAATAAAAGCCTTGCTGGTTTTTATAAACCGACTTACCCGCTTTTAATAAATCATTGATTTTAATAAAACTATTATTGTCGTTAGATTGGATAGCATAAAATTTATTGACACTATTTGCCGTGTTAAAAACAGTCGTTTTTACAGATTGTAATTGACCATAAGGAATGGCTTCAAACGGACCATTAAAATCATCTAAGATTCTGTCAAACTCCACACCCATTGTATATGCCGGCGTCCATCCTGCTGCATCATAAGGGCGCACGGGCGGTCCTCCTGGATATAAAAAATCATTCGGATGATCTTGTGGATCAAACATATCCAATACATGCGCTCTAAATGCTTGGTTGGTTCTTACGACATAAGACCCAGCTGGATAATTTTTTCCATTGACAACAAAATCATTTGTTGCTTGATGCACTTTAATACCACTTTGAATTAAAATATTGACAAATGCAACAGCGCTACTCGTTTGAACTGCAGGAATAATATAGCCTCTAGGATCTCTTAATGCAGGGGCTTTATAGACCTTGGCATAATTTTGTAAAGCAACACTATCCACACGGGTATCTCTTTTTTCTGTCTTTAATTGCTCAGTCAAGAGTTCAACTTTATTTGGAGAAAGGGTCCAGTTGTCTCTGTTGCCAGATTCAATAGCTTCTTTACCCATTCGATACATATTCAATAGCACTTCGTCTTTATGTCTTGCTGCATAATTGAGTACGGCATAATTTAAGGAAATAGAATAATCGATTGAATTTTTGAAAAACCATTTTTGTGGGGCAATTGGAAAAGGCAATCCACTATTTGGAATCAATCTTTGAGGCACTAAAGGAATATTCATTGGGGTTGGACTGCCAATGATCTCTGTTAAAATACCAACAATATTATGATAGTATGCTGTGGTTCTTAATCCACCATTCCACCAGGTAGAATAAACCGATCCGCCCTTCATGGTATAGCCAGGCTTTTGTTCAGCATTTAAACGACTACTCATAGCGGCGCCCATTGCATCCAAACTTGTTATCAATAATGGACTATACACATAATTAAATGGATCTCTATAAGGAGGGCCTGCAACAACAGTTCCAGCCGGACCTGTTTGATGGTGGTTGTATAAAATTTGAGGCATCCACTCAATATATTGTTGACGACTCATGTTTTTTGATTCACTCATGTTCGTCATAAAAAAATCACGATTGTTATCGTGTCCAATATATTTTTGATACAAGCGTGGTAATGCAGAAGTAGATCTTTTTAAAGTATCTGTGTTACGCATATACCAATTAGAAACCAATTCTTGTCCATCAGGATTGGCGTGAACAAATAAGATGATGGTATTTTTTAAAATATTTTTTGTTTCATCATCCTGTCTGGTGATGATCTGGTACATGGATTCTATCCATTGATGAATACCAACGACTTCGGTTGCGTGTAAGCCTCCATCTATCCATACCACTGCTTTTCCATCATTCGCTAGTTGCTTCGCATCTTCTTCTGATAATCCTTCTGCTCTTGCTAGCTTTTGAGAAATTGATTTGTATTTTTGTATTTGCTTGATGTTTTCGGGACTGGAGACAATCATCATATAATGATTACGACCTTCCTCTGTTTTACCCATTGTGACTAATTTAACTTTGTTAGAACTAGCTTCTACTTTTTTTAAATAAGCTTCTGTGGCAGTAAATGTGGCTAACTTATAATTGTCACCAATATTAAATCCAAAATGACTTTTTGGACTAGGAATAGATTGTGCAATAAGTTGAACACTTAATAATAGTATAGTACTCAGCAGAGGTACAATTCGACACATAATGTTGTTTTTTGTTCAAACTAAAGTTAACTAGGTCGGCTTGAATTTTAATACAAATTTTACGAATGGATGAAGGTCACCTTATTGTATTCTGAACAGCATGATTTGAGCACTTGGGGTGGCTGGCCTAGAAGGATTGGTTAAAGCAATTGTTTTTAATAATTGTGTTTGATTGTGTTTTACACTAAAAAACAATTCTAGATAATCATCCTCCCCAAAGACCACCATGGCTTGTCCCGAAAAAATACTTTTGACGCCTACGGCGCCAGTCAAAAATTGCCTGAGAGTATTTGGGTAGGCAGCGCCATTGCGTCTGATCCAGACACTGATTTCTTCATTGGCTATTTGCGTATTGTTGACTTGTAGACTATATTCTACCAAATAGGTCCCTGCTTTCACAACAAGCAGCCTGGCTGGATCTAAGCTGGAGTTAAGCCCAATTGATACCTGATTTTGACCAATGGTATCCCTCCACTTTACCGCGGTGGCCGTATTCACTATGGCCACTTGTTTGGCGGTATCTGAAAATGCACCAAAATGAGTTTCAAATGTTAGAAATCCTAAACTCAAAGCAAGCTCAGAAGCGCTTATCTCCCCTTTATTCAATTTTTGATTGATTCTATTGCTTAAACTTAAAGTATCTTTTTTATCTAATTTAAAAGCCAATGCTTGGATGGATGCCTTGCTTAAAATTTTAAGACTATCTGGAATGTTATTCACTTTATCTATTTGCAATGCCAATTTAAAAGCAGGTAAATTATTTACGCCTGTGCCACCCTGTGCTATACTTAAAACACCTTCTACATTTTCTGCCAACACATGGTCTGCCGAAAAAGCGTAAGCTGCATATTGAATTTGTTGTTGTCCAATCCGAATAAATTGTAAATGATTTTCTGGATCAATTTCTACTCGCATAAAATAAGTACCAGCCGTCCAATCAATTTTTTCAAATGCACCAATGGTGATTATTTTGGCAGGCTCTGCAGCGCCAATTAAAATGGTAAACAATCCCAATGGACTAGTGGTAACGGATTTTAATTCTTGATACAGTAGCGCTTCGGCCAATGTATCTTTTAAAATACTAATTCGAATTTGTATTTTTTTATTGGGCATAATCACTCCATAGCTTGTTCTAGCTGCGGCCTGAAATGCAATACCCTTCTGGTTTTGACTCAATCCCATTTGATAATAAAGTAGCAATACAATGATTATAGCTAGCGTAATGAGCCTCATGTTTTTATAAATTTTATAGTCTTGACCCAATAATTTTTGTTGCCATCAAACATCATGTACTCAGGTAAATAAAACACTTGTATGATATAGACACCACTGTTCATCACATTCATATTGATTAACCTTCCAGCATAACTGCTTCTATATTTTATTTGATCACGCACCAAGACTTGCCCCTGCACATTAAAAATTATAAATCCAAATAAAATCAGATCGGGTTCTTTTGAAAACAGCATCATCGCATCTCCAGAAAATGTATTTTTTATTTCGATACTGGGATTGTAGTTTTTCCAAATGCCATCATTGGTAAAACGATTGATAGTTGGTTGTAAAAAACCTGCAGTAAATTGATAGCTATTGGATTGGTCAAGCGTCATGGAGGTCAGCCCAAAATCTAGGCGCCAATCCATCTGCAATCCATCCACATGAGCAGCCACAAAATGACCAGCAGCAAGACTAAATACTTGTAAAGGCAATTGTTGTCCATGCAATGAATGCGTAAACAATTGTAATTGGAGTAATAAAAAAATATAGATTGACTTAAGGTGACGCATTATTTAAACCTAGCCATTCTAGATGCTTATTTTTCAAGTATTTATACCTTTAATTGCTAGGACCGAAAAAATTCCATTCATTTAAATCTTATCCAATCAAAATATTATAAAAAATCATTAACTTTAACGTGAGAACTTAATAAAAGCAAATATGAGATACAAAATTTTGATTTTAGTTTTAAGTATTGGTTTCTTTGGTTGTAGCAAAGGAGGAGACAGTCCTGCGCCAACTCCTGTTGTGGTGGTAGAACCAAGTTTAACAGCCACAGGTGGGGTACTCATTGATATTGACCCAGGCGCTACCAATATTTATGCAGTGATAGGTACTTCACAAAAAATAGAAGTTAAGCTAGCTGCCATTCCAGTTAGTGGTGTTACGATTGAAACAAAAATGAACAAAGTGTCAGATAATACAACTGCTTTTACCAATACTATTTCATCTACCAGCCTTAATAATCCTGTGACCGTAACTGGCTTAATACCTGGAGTGTTATACAATCTTTCGGTTGTAGTTACATCTAAAACTACCGCTTCAAATACTAAAACAGTTGAATTCAAAATGGCTGCCAAATAAACGACACCATTTATAAAATATTGATCTCTTATCTTTTTAGATAGGGGATTTTTTTTGTACCTTATGTCTTGAAATTGATTGTATCACTATTTTAAAAAAGTTACCATGCCTATTCAATTTATTAGACGCATTGTAGTATGTGTTTGTTTACTTAGTTTTTCTTTGCCCATTTTTGCGCAAAAAAAATATACTGAAAAAGATTTAGCTGCCTTAAAGCAAACCCTTATGCAGACTGTTGCAGGGAAGTCAAAGGAAGTACAAGTAATGGTAGATCAAATTTTCAGTTTTGCCGAATTGGGATTTCAAGAAGTTGAAACTTCTAAATACATCACCTCGGTTTTGACAAAAAATGGGTTCACGGTAGAAAATGGCATTTCAAATGTACCGACTGCCTGGATGGCAAAATGGGGATCTGGTTCGCCTGTGATTGCATTGGGAAGTGATGTGGATTGTATTCCTAAAGCCTCTCAAAAACCTGGCGTAGCCTATAAAGCACCGATTGTGGAAGGCGCACCTGGTCATGGAGAAGGACATAATTCTGGACAAGCTGTGATCATTTACGCAGCCATTGCAATGAAAGAATTAATGGAGCGTGAAAAATTACCAGGTACCATTTTAATTTGGCCAGGTATTGCCGAAGAATTAGTTGGCACAAAAGCATGGTATGTGCGTGATGGTTATTTTAAAAATGTAGACGCTTGTATTTTTACACATGTGAGTGGTGATTTTACTTCAAGTTATGGTGATAATGGTGGGAATGGTTTAGTGAGTGTGCGTTTTGATTTTGAAGGAGAAGCGGCGCATGCTGCTGGTCAACCATGGAGAGCGAAAAGCGCATTGGATGCAGTTGAATTAATGAATGTGGGATGGAATTTTAAAAGAGAACATCTTAAGCCAACCAATAGATCGCACTATGTGATTGTAGATGGAGGTGACCAGCCCAATGTGGTTCCAAGTAAAGCAAGTGTTTGGTATTATTTTAGAGAGCGTACCTATGAGGATATTAAAATGAACTATGAATCAGGTATCAAAATTGCAGAAGGTGCTGCGATAATGACGAACACAAAAATGACGCATCAAATGTTAGGTACTGCATGGCCTGGTCATTTTAACAAGCCGCTTGCAGAAGCGATGTATGCAAATATTAAAAAAGTAGGTATGCCTACTTGGGATGAAAAAGACATTGCATTGGCAAAAGGAGTGCAAGCCTTGGTAGAAGCGCCAAAGAAAGACCAACAAGGCAATCCAATTGAAGGATTAAAAAATACGATTGATACATTAAAGGGTTCAGTTGCATTTTCTTGGGGTGGAGGCTCGGATGATATTGCAGATATCTCATGGAACTTACCAACCATTGTATTAAGGTATCCAGCCAATATTCCTGGAACAAAAGGGCATCATTGGGCAGATGCGATTGCAATGGCTACACCTATTGCACACAAGGGATCTTTGGTAGGGGCAGAAGCCACAGCCATGACTTTATTAGACTTGTTTACCAAACCTAGTTTAGTCGCAGATGCTAAAAAGTATTTTAAGGAAGTACAAACAAAAGAGACTCAGTACATTCCTTTCATTACTAAAGACGATCCTCCTGCCATTCATTTGAATAAAGAAATACAAGGTGCCTATAGAAGCCAACTTGAAAAATTCTATTACGATCCAAGTAAGTATGGTACTTATTTAGAACAATTAGGCGTCACTTATCCAACGGTTAAAAAACCATAAGGCTAATGATTGACTAAGCTTTCTTAGCAATTTTTTCAATAGCGTATACTAGCTTATCTAAATCTTGTAAGCGAGTATACACATGTGGCGTAATACGCACACAACTTATATTTTCCCATACAATACCTACTGTATGAATTTTATACTCATTGAATAAAGCACTGTCTAATGCACCAGGTGTCATTCCATCAATACTGACACCGCAAATAGCACAAGCGAATTCATCTTTTAAAGAAGTATTAATTCTTACTTTAGGAATATTTTGAACGCGCGTGGCCCAATAATTTTTTAAATAACGAATACGCTCTTCCTTTCTTTTGCTACCAATAGCGGTGTGAAAATTAATCGCTTCTCCAATACCTTGTTCAATTGGAAAGCTTCTAGTACCAAGGGTTTCAAACTTTCTAATATCGGGTCCTTTGGGGTTATCGTTACAAACAAGTGGCCAAATTTTTTCAATCTTTTCTTTTTTAATCCATAACATACCAGATCCAATAGGTGCCGATAAAAATTTATGAAGTGAAGCGCCGAAATAATCACAACCTAAATCGGGAATAGCAAAATCCATCAAACCAAAACTATGCGCTCCATCTACAATGGTTTCAATATTATGTTTTTTCGCTAAATCACATAATTTTTTTACTGGCATAATTTGTCCTACCCAATTCACCATATGGGTGATATGAAATATTTTTGTTTTAGGGGTAATGGCTTTTTCAAAAGCAGCTACAATTTCTTCGTCATTTTCAATGGGGTATTTAAAATTAAGCTGTGTGTATACAATGCCTTCTCTAGAAGCTCTCTGTCTCCAGGCGTTAATCATATTTGGATAGTCTTGCTTTGTGCCAATGACTTCATCACCTGCTTTTAAATTCAATCCGAAAATAACAGTATTCAAAGCCTCTGTTGAATTTCTGTTGATCGCAATTTCTTCTGGATCACATCCTGCTAATTGTGCTAATTTATATCTCAATGGTTCTCTTCCTTGATCTAGTATGCGCCACATAAAATAGGAAGGGCCTTCGTTGGTCATTTTATTAAAACTTTCAACCGCTTCTTGTACTATTCTTGGGCTAGGACTCACGCCTCCATTATTTAAATTAATAAGTGAAGGACTTACTGTATAGCCTTGTTGAATCACCGACCAATAGTCTTCATCCATGGCTATCTCCTTAGGACTGAGCATTTTCTTTTGTAAATTCATATGCGCAAATTCTGCAGCATGCGCTTGATTGAATAAACTGTTGGCTGAAAAGGCACCGGCCATCAGGCCTAGGTGTTGTATAAAATTGCGTCTGTTTGCCATAGGTGAATATTGAATAACTAAGTTAACTAATTAATAGTATATTTAAAGTATAAATATTTATTATATGAAAAGGATAATTATTACTTACAGCTTAACAGTCATTTTACTTATTTCAAGTGTACAATTGTTTGCTCAAACCAAGGTAGACAAACGTTTTGTAGGTATTGAGGCTGAAATAAATAAAATTCTAAAAGACAATCATGCCGCGGGCGTTGCAGTGGCAGTGGTAGAAAAAAACAAAATCATTTTTGCCAAAGGGTTTGGTTATCGTGATGTAGAAAATAAATTACCCGTAACTGCGAATACACAATTTGCAATTGGTTCTTGTACCAAGGCATTTACCGCTTCCGTATTAGGTATTTTACAAAAAGAAAAATCGATTGATTTTGATAAACCAGTAACCACATATTTACCCGATTTAAAATTTTATACCAGCGATTTAACCAATCATATTACCCTTCGTGATATGATGAGTCACCGTACTGGACTTCCTAGACATGATTTGTCATGGTATATAGCACCAGATACAAGAGATAATTTAGTAAAGCGTATTCAATACATGGAGCCTTCTGCTGAATTAAGACAAATATGGCAGTATAATAATTTTATGTATTTATTACAAGGCGTGGTGGGTGAAAAATTAACGGGAAAATCTTGGGAGTCCAATGTTGAATCTAAAATATTTTCAAAAATTGGCATGACGAATTCCAATTTCTCTATTAAAGATTTAGCCAACTATAAAGAACCCGCTTTAGGCTATAATGTTATTAAGGATTCTGTTATAC
>CAMBDE010000003.1 GCA_945865295.1 Chitinophaga pinensis
AATCCAATGTTATTGGGTTCTAATAATGAGCCCCATACAATTGTTGGAGCAGATTTCTTTATTGAATCCACATTACAACCAAATGCATTGGCTGCTATAGCTATGCAACAAGAAAAAAATCAATTGAAATTGGTGACTATTTCTAATAGAGGAACACAGGTTTGGCCAACAGGCTCTGTTTTTACCAACCTAGTGAATCAATACCTTCTTCGATTTGAAACAGAAAATGGAACTCCGCTTACCCAATCAGACATCATCCATTTATATAGTGCGCTTGCTATAAATTTTCAGATTAGTTCGGTTGAAATATTGAACATGTGGGGAGACAAAAAAGCATATAGCTTAGCGCAAGGACAATAAGGCATCTAGGATTTATTTTTATCTGGCTTAATTTGACCTCATTTGCTATAAAATTGCCTATTTCGGTGGGAAAAAATACATTTTTAGTGTAATTTCACCACTCAATTACAAATTAGCTTTTTACCTATGGCAGAAGTAATATTAATGCCCCGTTTAAGTGATACCATGACCGAAGGTGTTGTTGCGGCTTGGCACAAGAATGTGGGGGATACCGTAAAAAAAGGCGATTTGTTAGCCGAAATAGAAACGGATAAAGCAACCATGGAATTGGAGAGCTATCAAGATGGTGTTTTATTACACATAGGAACGCCACGTGGTGGAAAATTACAAGTCAACGATTTATTGGCCATTTTTGGAAAAGCAGGTGAAGATGTGTCTGCTTTGATTGCTCAAAATACGGGTGCAGCAAATGCGCCTATTCCTATTGAAACTTCTGATGTACCTGCAACAGCTCCAGCAGCGGCAGCACCTTCTGCTCCAGCTGCAGATTTTTCGGCAATGGAAGAAGTGGTATTGATGCCAAGATTAAGTGATACTATGACCGAAGGGGTGATTGCAGGATGGCATAAGCAAATTGGAGATACTGTAAAAAAAGGAGAAGTATTAGCAGATATCGAAACCGATAAGGCAACGATGGAATTGGAATCTTATAAAGACGGAATTTTATTATACCAAGGTGCTAAAGCTGGAGAGAAGATTTTAGTGAACGATTTACTTTGTATCATTGGACAACAAGGCTTGGAGATTGCTCCAATTGTTGCTGCATTAAAAGGCGGCGCTGCACAAGCAACTGCTGCAACAGCATCGGCTCCAGCTCTACCAACTGCATCTACTCCTCAAGCTGCACCTATGCCTACAGCGACTGCTGTACCACCTACTTCAACGCAAGTAGTGAATGAGGGAAGAATTTTTGCATCGCCTTTAGCTAAAAAAATTGCTAAGGAAAAAGGGATAGATTTAAAATATGTTCAAGGCACAGGAGAACATGGAAGAATAACAAGAACAGATTTAGATAATTATACGCCAGGTAATACTTCAAGTACTGCAAAAGCAGCAGCTCCAAGAAATACGAATTTTGTAGGTCAAGTAAGCTTTGTTGATACGCCGGTTTCTCAAATGCGTAAAACTATTGCAAGACGTTTAAGCGAAAGTTTATTTACAGCGCCGCATTTTTATCTAACCATGAAAATTAACATGGATGCGACCATTGCTGCTAGAACAGTCGTGAATGAAACAGCACCAGTTAAAATTAGCTTCAACGATTTTATTGTTAAAGCAGTAGCCCTTGCTTTAAAACAACATCCTAAAGTAAATAGTAGTTGGTTAGGCGATGTGATTCGTGCAAACCATCATGTGAATATTGGTATTGCTGTTGCGGTTGATGAAGGTTTATTGGTTCCTGTACTTCGTTTTGCAGACGGACTTTCTTTGGATGAAATAAGTGTATCTGTAAAAGAATTTGCTAAAAAGGCAAAAGACAAAAAATTACAACCTTCAGATTGGGAAGGAAGTACTTTCACCATTTCTAATTTAGGTATGTTTGGAATAGATTCATTCACTGCGATTATTAACCCGCCAGATGCTTGTATACTAGCGGTAGGTGGTATTGCACAAGAGCCTGTGGTAAAGAATGGTCAAATAGTACCAGGTAATGTGATGAATGTAACCTTAAGTTGCGACCATAGAGTAGTGGATGGTGCAACAGGATCAGCTTTCTTACAAACTTTAAAAAGCTTTTTAGAAGAACCTATCAGAATGTTCATGTAGTTTACTCTTATTATTTTCACTCTAATGATATTAAAAAAAGTCTCCACGATATTCGCGGGGACTTTTTTGTTGATTTTTTTGATTTGACATAAAAAATCCCGCATAAAGCGGGATTTATATTAAGCTGTTTTCATTAAGCTGTTGGATTGTTATCCGAACTTGGAGTTTCAAAAAGTGAAGGTGTAACAACAGGCGCTACCACAGGTGCTGCAACTGGAGCTACAGCTTTCTTAGGAGCTGTCTTCTTTTTAGCAGGTGCTTTCTTAGCCACTGCTTTTTTAGCAACAACTTTCTTAGCAGGTGCTTTCTTTGCTACTGCTTTTTTAGGAGCTGCTTTCTTTTTTGCAGGTGCCTTCTTAGCTACTGCTTTTTTCGCTACTGCTTTCTTAGGAGCTGCTTTCTTTTCTGCAGGCGCCTTCTTAGCTACTGCTTTTTTCGCTACTGCTTTTTTTGCTTTTGCTTTCTTTGCTACTGCTTTTTTAGGAGCTGCTTTCTTTTTTGCAGGTGCCTTCTTAGCTACTGCTTTTTTCGCTACTGCTTTCTTTGCTTTTGCTTTTTTCTTGCTTGCCATAAACGTATGTTTTTTTAAGGATTTTTGATTTTCATAAAATTACATTCTTTTATTGTAACAAAATAAAAACAATTTAAATTTTTAATAATAGATTTGTTTTATGCAAACAAGTGTTACCATGGTTTTAGGGGCATCGACTAACCCAGAAAGATACAGTTATATGGCTACGGTCATGTTAATGGAAAAAGGGCATGCAGTTTATCCATATGGGATTAAAAAAGGCATGATCCAATCTTTGCCTATCGTGCAAGACTGGCCAAAAACAGGCTCCATAGCGACTTTGACTTTATATTTAGGGCCTACTGCTCAAGAAGAATATTATGATCAGATGATTGCGTTAAAACCTGAGCGGATCATTTTCAATCCAGGAACTGAAAATCCAATTTTAGTTCAATTAGCGCATGCAGCAGGTATATCCACAATAGAAGCATGTACTTTAGTGATGCTAACCACCGACCAATATTAAGAAAAAATTAATAAGCCTGACCCCATGCGGCTCGGTCCAGTATCCTGTATTGAATGGATTCACTAATATGCTGATTTTGAATGTCTTTTGACCCATCTAAATCTGCGATAGTACGTGCTACTTTGATGATTCGATCATAGGCCCTAGCACTCAGCTGAAATTGTTCCATCGCAATCTTTAATAATTTTGCAGAAGCATCATCTAATTGCGCCCATTTTTTTAATTCATAAGACTGCATTTGGGCATTGGTAATGATACCAGAACGCTCATTAAATCGTTTCAATTGAATGGCCCTTGCATTTTGTACCCTCTCACGAATGGTTATTGAGTTTTCTGTAATGGTATGGTTGGTGAGCTCCTCGTAACTCACGGGTACCACTTCAATTTGTAAATCAATCCTGTCTAACAATGGCCCCGAAATTTTATGTAGGTATTTTCTCACATTACTAGGACTACAAGTGCAGGCTTTTTGAGGATGATTAAAATACCCGCAAGGACAAGGATTCATGGAGGCAAAAAGCATAAATCTACTTGGGAACTCAACGGTTTGCCTAGACCTTGAGATGCTGACAAATCCCGCCTCCATGGGTTGGCGTAAAATTTCGATGGCTGCCCTACTGAATTCCGGTAGCTCGTCTAAAAATAAGACGCCGTTATGTGCCATTGAAATTTCACCAGGCTGAGGGATAGATCCGCCACCCACTAATGCAATGGCTGAAAGGGAATGATGTGGATTTCTAAATGGACGTGTTTGCATTAGTCCAGACTTAGGGGAGAGCTTACCGGTCAAGCTATATACTTTACTTGTTTCCAGGGTTTCTGCGTGGCTCATTAAAGGTAGGATACTAATACTTGTTTTTGCCAATAACGTTTTTCCTGCACCAGGTGGTCCAACCATGATTAAATTATGTCCTCCTGCAGCGGCGATTTCAATCGCTCTTTTTGCTCGAAACTGTCCTTTGATAAAAGCAAAGTCAACCGGGTAAATGATGGATGCTTCTTTGTCTGAATCATTTTTTTGAAAAGGGCTAAACAATTCGGGATGGTTACAAAACTGAGTGACTTCATTGAGGTGATCAAATGCATATACTTTAAGCCCTTCGATAAGGGATGCCTCGGCTGCATTTAAAGATGGAATAATTAATCCATCAAGGCCAGCATCTTTGGCATAAATCGCCATCGCCAGCACACCTTTGATGGGTTGAAGCGCGCCATTTAAACTTAGTTCACCCATCATTAAGTAATGCGTTAAAACCTTTGATTTGACTATTTGGTCCGATGCGGCAAGGATACCAATTGCAATGGGGAGATCAAAAGCAGGCCCCGTTTTTTTAATATCAGCTGGTGCTAAATTGATAACTAGTTTTGTTCTTGGCATCTGAAATCCATTGGCCTTAATTGCAATTTCTGTGCGATGTAAACTTTCTTTAACTGCTGTGTCCGGAAGTCCAACGATACAATAGCCTTGCCCCATACTCACATTGACTTCTATCTGTATACCAATGGCATCCATGCCAAATAAGCAAGCACCTCTAGTTGTTACGAGCATGTTTCTTTGAAAAATAGCAAAAAATTGAAACCGTATTTAAGTATTTATACGTTCAATCAAGTCCACAACCCCTTCTCTTTCTAAAATAAGGTAGCCAATTCTATCTTGGCTTACCCCTTTTTTCAAAGTGTAATTGAAAATCAATGCTTTGTTAATGATTGAAGTTTCAAAATAACAAAATTGAATATGCGGGTAGGCCTTAAGTGGTTCACTAATTTCATATAAATGCGTAGATAAAATGCATAAGGATTGTTTTAAACCTTGTAAACCTTCAATCACTTTTGTACTACACTTCATTGCATCAATGATATTGGTGCCTTTAAATAATTCGTCTATGAGTACTAGGTATTTTTTCCCATCCATGACCTGCATTAAAGTATGTTTAATCCGTTGCACTTCATTAAAGAAATAACTTTCTCCTTTAAGCACATTGTCTGCAGTGGTTAGATTGGTGATAAGCCCATCTAAGATAGTGAGCTTGCATTTTTTTGCTGGCACACCCATGCCAATATGTGCTAGGTAGGCTAGTAACCCAACTGTTTTTATAAAAGTACTTTTACCGGCCATATTTGCGCCAGTTAAAAATAAAAAACCGGATTCAGAACTTAAACTCAAATCATTAGCGACTGCATTGGTTACCAGCGGATGCACTGCGCCCTCGAATTCAATCATTGGGCTAGCTTGATCCACCCATTCTGGAAAGTTGAACTGGTATGCCTGCATCGCTGTGGCCATACTATAATAGGCATCTAGCACATAGAAATGATTTTGTAAATTTTTTAATTGTGCTTTATATTGGTAATAAAAAAAATAGCCCAACTCCAATACTGCTTGAGGATCTTTTTTTAAATCTTTGCTATCCACTCTAAGACAATCTAGCTGCTTGATATGTTTTTTGATAGGCGCTACCAATGCATTCAACTCAGTGTTATTTGAATAAGTCTCAAACACTTTAAGCCATTGATCCAGTGTTTGGACAAAAGTCAATAAGTGCTGCACCGAATAAGCAATTAGTGCGTAATCTGTTTTATTCCAAAATTGATACCAATAAGAACCTAGTAAACCAATCTGTTTAGGGATGTGTGAAAAACTGGTTCCATAAAATTGGTCAATGACCAAGCAAGTTCCATTGGAAATTTTCATTTGGTCCAAAAAGGCTTGCTCTGCTATAAAAATTTGTAAGGCGGATTGTCTTGATTCAATGGCATACTTAGTGTCTAATGGAGAAGTGATAAGCTGCATCCATTTTGCTTTACCGCCATTTGTTTTACAAAAATCTAAATGACTAGCCAGTCCTATAGACTCGTTGTTGTCTAATAGTCCAATATCAAGTATCGTCGTTTTATCTACCTGCATTTAACTCCTTGTAAACTGGATTCTACTTCCTTTTTGTGCTTCGTTGAACAGACCTTGATGGTAAACAAGGTGGCCATTGACAAAAGTAGATTGAATGCTATAAGGAAATTGGGTGCCTTCAAATGGGCTCCATCCGCATTTGTACAATATATTGTCTTTAGTAACCGTGTAAGGCAATGCTTTTACGAGAACAAGATCTGCATAATAGCCTTCTCTAATAAAGCCTCTTTCTTTAATTTGAAAACAAGTTGCAACGGCATGGCTCATTTTCTCTACCATTTTTTCCATGCTTAGTTTGCCTTCATGAACATATTTTAGCATCAGCATCAAACCGTGTTGCACTAAAGGCAACCCTGCATGCGCATTTACATAGGCCTCTTGCTTTTCTTCCCAAGTATGTGGCGCATGATCTGTAGCAATAATATCTAGTTGATCATTCAATAAGCCTTCCCATAATGCCGTTTTATTTTCTGCTGCTTTAATGGCTGGATTGCACTTGATTAAATTACCCTTTGCAGCATAATCGTCTGCTGTAAAATGTAAATGATGCACACAGACTTCTGCAGTAATGCGTTTTTCGGCCAAAGGTTTAAGGTTAGAGAACAATTGTAATTCTTTGGCAGTGCTAATATGCAATATGTGTAATCTTGTATCAAATTTTTTTGCTAATTGGATGGCTTTAAAAGAAGACTCGAAGCAAGCATCCACATCCCTGATAATAGGGTGGTCGCTTGGTTCTAAAATTGTTTTGGTTGCTTCTACATTGGCCTTATTCTTTTTAATGATCGCTTCTTCTTCACAATGTGTAGCAATTAATAATTCAGATCCTTCGAAAATGCGCTCTAATACAATTGGGTTATCTACTAATAAATTACCGGTAGAGGATCCCATGAAAATTTTTACACCACAAACTTCATTTTTCTTTGCATTGGTTTTTAAAATTTCTTCTACATTGTCCTGAGAAGTGCCCATGAAAAAAGAATAGTTTGCCAATGCGTTTGAGGCTGCAATTTTGTATTTATCTTCTAATAATTCCTGTGTAAACACAGGAGGATTGGTATTGGGCATTTCCATAAAACTAGTCGTGCCACCTGCTACAGCTGCTTTTGCTTCGGTATAAATATTGGCTTTATGGGTCAATCCTGGCTCTCTAAAATGCACTTGATCATCTATCACACCTGGTAAAAGAAATTGCCCTTCACCGTTGATTTCTTCTACTGCAAAGGTTGGTTCAATCGTACTTGCTATTTTTTCTATCTTTCCATCTTTTATTAATACATCCCCTACAAAGCGACGACCTTCGTTCACAATAGTGGCGTTTTTAATCAAGTAGTTTGGCATAAATAGTTAATTAGTTTTCTATATGAATAGTGAAATAGACAAAGTTTGAACTCACTTTATCTAGGTTATTCATCAAAGGGTAGGTCGTATTTAATTGATGTAAGTCCTTCAAGCCATAACTAAATTTAACTTCAGGAGAAATAGTGGCATACCTTAGGTAAAAGCTTAACCCAACCCCAATTTCCGCACCTAAATCTGTTCCTTTTAATACACTTGGGTAAGTGTTTGGTAAAACCGAAACACCTGTAGATGGAGTGCTAATTTTTCCTGCTTTATTACTAGCTAAGTCAAAATCAAATTTTCCGCCCAATAATAAATAGTGTCGCATGATATTATTATACCTAAATCCATTATACCTGTCGGATTGAAACTTAAATGTTACAGGAAGGTGTATAATACTAGAAGATACATTTAATTTTTGAATCAAGTTTGGAGTTCTCTTAACCTTAAAATTGATAACATTTTTTGTACCAACAATTAATAAAGTGGGGTTGGCTCTTAATAAAATATGTTTGGTTAATTTTAAAGTACCAACAAGTCCAAGATTATAGTAGAGATTATTGATTGGATTAATTTCAATGATACTATAAGGATCACCAGCGATTGAAGGGGAGATTGTGGACAAAAAACGATTTGCTCTATTAAATGCTAAATAGTTATTACTAAATCCAATACTCATTCCAAAATAATAGGGAAGATCGTCGTGGTCTGGCTGAAACACTTCATCCCTCTGTGCTATTGTAGCACTGCTAATACATAAACTAATGAATAAATAGCTTATTTTATTCCGCAATAAATACTGCATATGCCTAAGGTTAATTTTTTTTGAAAGACTTGTTTAAAACCAACTTGTTCAAAAATATGGATAAAAGCACTACCTTCTGGAAAAGCAATGACACTATCATTTAAATATTGGTAGGCTGCCCTATTGCCTGAAAATAATTTACCAATCGTTGGGGTGATCCAGTTCATGTAAAATTGATAAATAGGCTTAAACCAAAAACTACTTGGCTGAGAAAATTCAAGAATGACCAATTTACTACCAGGTTCTAAGACCCTGTAAATTTCACTCAATCCTTTTTCTAAATTGGCAAAATTACGAACACCAAAAGCCACCATGGCAGCATCAAAGGTTTGGTCATCAAAAGGGATAGCAATACTGTCGCCAGTGATCAGTTGAATACGATCACTCAATCCTTTATCTGCAATTTTTATTCTTCCGTATTGCATCATGCCTTCGGAAATATCAATCCCAGTAATTTTTTTTGGTGCAATTGTTTTATCTGCCATCAAAGCCATATCGGCTGTTCCTGTAGCGATATCTAGTAAATGGTTGATCTTTTGTTGACCAAAATAAGCAATGGCTTTTTTACGCCATCCTTGGTCAATGCCTAAGCTTAAAAAGCGGTTTAAAAAATCATACCTTTTTGCAATATGGTCAAACATGGTAGCTACCTGTTCTTTCTTAGCAGCATGACTCGCTGCATAGGGTACTATTTTATCGTGTTCATATTCACTCATAGGGCAAAGATATTGATTTTGTGGATGCTTTGATTATCTTCGTTTTTCATGAAAGCAAGGATCTATAAATCTACTGGAAGTTGGTATAGCGTAAAGCTAGAAAATGGCCAATTTTGTCAAGCCCGTATTAAGGGGGTGATTAAATTGGATGCCATTACCTCAACCAATCCAATTGCCGTTGGCGATTGGGTAGATTGTACTATGGAGGAGGATGCTGAGCAGGCGGTGATGATTCACAATATAATAGAAAGAGACAATTATGTGGCTAGGCAGTCCCCCCATAATAAAAGACAACAACATATTATTGCCTCTAACATGGATCAATCCATTTTATTGGCGACCTTAAAATCTCCTAAAACTTCACAAGGATTTATAGATCGTTTTTTGGTCTCTTGTGAAGCGTTTCACATTCCTGCCATCATCGTGTTCAACAAAGCTGACATATATGGGCCCGAAGAATTAGAAAGGTATGCGGAATTAGAGGAGATGTACCAGGCAGTGGGGTATAAAGTGTTGTTAATTAGTATTGAACAAAAAATGGGCCTTGAACCATTGGATGCTTTATTGAAAAATAAAACGACTTTAGTAAGTGGACATAGTGGGGTGGGTAAATCTTCCATGATCAATTATTTATTTCCAGACCTTGATTTAACAACACAAGAAGTGAGTGGATGGAGTGGGAAAGGAATGCACACGACTACTTTTGCACAAATGTATGATTACCCTGGAGGTGGCGCTGTGATTGATACACCGGGTATGCGTGAATTAGGATTGGTGAATTTAGCGAAAGAAGAATTGGCACAATACTTTCCAGAAATGCGCGCGAAAATGCAGGGTTGTCAATTCAATAATTGCCAACACATCAATGAGCCAGGATGTGCTGTAAAAGCCTCCGTGGAAAAAGGAATCATTTCTGAGGCACGCTTTTTTAGCTACGTGGATTTATGGCATGGGATTGAGGAAAAAAAATATTAGCACCTTTTTATATGCCAACTTTCTTGGTAGCATCTGGCGCATCGTTATAGTCACTAAACCAAGAAGCATATTTGACGTAATTATTAGAGATGCGATTGATCTCTCCATGAATTAAATCTTCGGAAACCATTTTGACTTTTTTTGCAGGTACGCCAGCATAAATACTTCCAGCTTCTACAATGGTACCTTCTAATACCACTGCGCCAGCTGCAATAATCGCATTGGAATGCACCACACAGGCATCCATCACAATACTGCCCATACCAATTAATACATTGTCATGAATGGTACAACCATGCACCATGGCATTGTGACCAATCGATACATTATTGCCAATGGTGGTGGGATGTTTTTGATAAGTACAATGAATAATGGCACCATCTTGCACATTCACTTTATCACCCATTTTGATAAAATGCACATCCCCACGAATCACTGCATTGAACCATACTGAACAATCTGCGCCCATGCTGACTTCACCCACAATGGTGGCGTTGGGTGCAATAAAACAATTTTCACCTATTTGAGGGAGTTTTCCGTTAACGGGTAGTATGGTTGCCATAAAAATGCGACTTTTGTACTGCAATTTATACCGAATGTCCAGATTAAACAATAGACAATTTTTTTTACAGCATTTAGCCCAAACCTCCCCTAAACCTATTGGGCTAGAAGTTGCTCGTGCGGAAGGCATTTATATTCATGACACCGAAGGCAAAGCTTATATCGATTTGATTGCGGGATTCAGTGTTTGCAATATTGGGCATAGCCATCCAAAAGTGATTGCAGCAATAGAGCAGCAGATTAAACAATATATGCATGTGATTGTATATGGGGAATTCATTCAATCACCACAAGTGCAATATGCAAAAGCCTTATTGTCCTTATTGCCCGAAAATTTACAATCTATTTATTTTACCAATAGCGGTGCAGAAGCTGCAGAGGGTGCGATGAAATTGGCTAAGCGCGTGACAAAGCGAACAAGAATTGTTGCATTTGATGGCGCATATCATGGCAGTACGCAAGGTGCTTTAAGTGTGATGGGGGATGAGTATTTTAGAAATGCTTATCGTCCATTATTACCAGATGTGTTGCATCTTCGATATAATAACATGCAGGATATTGATTTGATTGATCATCATGTTGCCTGTGTGATGGTAGAACCTGTGCAAGCCGAAACTGGTATCACATCGGCTTCTGCTGTATGGTTAAAAGCGTTAAGAACAAAATGCGATGCGCTATGTATTTTATTAATCTTTGATGAAATACAATCTGGTTTTGGAAGAACAGGCAGCTTATTTGCTTTTCAACAATATGGTGTGGTGCCTGATATTTTATTAACAGGAAAAGCATTAGGAGCAGGCTTGCCTTTAGGCGCTTTCATTAGTTCACCAGCCATGATGGGCACGCTAACCTATGATCCTGTACTAGGCCATATCACTACATTTGGCGGGAATCCTGTTGCCTGCGCTGCTGGCAAAGCTGGCTTAGAAGTATTACTTGAATCGGGCTGGATAGATGAAGTAAAAGCAAAAGAAAAATTCTTAGTAGAAGCATTAACGCATTCGGCAATTATTGGTAAACAACATAAAGGACTTTGGATGTCTTTGCAATTTGCAACACCTGAATTAACCAAAAAAATTGCAGCGAATTGTGTAGCAAATGGGGTGATCACAGATTGGTTCTTATTTGCAGAAGATCGTATCCGGATAGCACCACCGTTGAGTATTACGATGGAAGAGCTAGCTATTGCAGTGCAAAAATTAAAAGAAAGTATTGACCAATCAATTTAGCAATCTCCTGTTCTGCAAAAACGTCTATATAGTTTTTCGTAGATAGGAATGATATGGTGGATATCAAACAATTTAGCTTGCTCTAATGCATTGTGCTTAAAAGCTTTTAATTGCGCATCATCTTTTAAAAGATGAATTGCTCTTTCGCTCATCGTAGCCACATCGCCTACATCTGCAGTGTAGCCTGTTTTTCCATCAATATTGATTTCGCCTAATCCACCTGCATTGGAACTAATGACTGCCACATTAGAAGCCATTGCTTCTAATGCAACTAAACCAAAACTTTCATATTCAGAAGGTAATAAGAATAAATCACTCACTGCTAAAATATCTTCCATCTGCGCTTGCTTACCTAAAAAGCGCACATCCGATTCAATGCCGTATTGCCTTGCTAAATCCTCGGCAATTGGGCGTTCTGGCCCATCGCCTACCATCAGTAATTTAGAAGAGGTTGCTGCGTGGATATTTTTAAAAATTTCCATCACATCGCCAATCCTTTTTATTTTTCTAAAGTTGGATGCATGCACCACAATTTTTTCGTCATGCGAAGCAACCACTTTTTTAAATGCAGCCAAAGGCTTTTTATTGAATCTTTTTAAGTCCACAAAATTATGAATTACCTCTATCTCTTTGCGGATCTCAAAATGTTTTAATGTTTCTTGCTTTAAGTTTTCTGACACTGCAGTAATGGCATCGCTTTCATTGATCGAAAAAGTCACTACTGGTTCGTAGGTTTTATCACGACCAACTAATGTGATATCTGTTCCATGTAAAGTGGTAATGACTGGCACCAATCTGCCTGTTTTTTGTTTTACAATTTGCTTTGCAGTATAAGCAGCAGAGGCATGAGGAATAGCATAATGCGCATGGATTAAATCCAAGTCATGGTTTAAAATCACATCCACCATCGTGCTAGCCAATGCTAATTCATAGGGCGGGAAGTCAAATAAGGGATAGGTGGGAACCCTTACTTCGTGGTAAAAGATATTTTCGTGAAAACCATTTAAACGAACGGGTTGTTGGTAGGTAATAAAATGGATTTCATGTCCTTTATCTGCTAAAGCTTTTCCAAGTTCTGTGGCTAACACACCACTACCACCAAATGTAGGATAACAAACTATTCCAATCTTCATTTTGAGCTATTGTGACCACAAAGAACAACTAAATAATCGATAAAGTTTAGTTATATTTAATAAATTATTTGAAAGTTAAAACTAGTATACAATGCATAAAATTTTTCTTTTCCTTTTTGCCCTTCCATTGATGGTTCAGGCGCAATCTAAGACAGACAGTACGACCATTAAAATGATGTCCGACGAGATCATGAAAAATGGTCAAGCCTATGACTTATTAAGAGAGTTAACCAAGTCAATTGGTGGCCGTTTAGCTGGCTCTCCTCAACAACAAAATGCCGCAATCTGGGGCAAGCGTCATATGGAATCATTTAAGCCTGACCAGGTATATATGCAAGCATGTAAAACACCGAATTGGCAGCGTGGGGGTAAAGATTTTAGCGCAGTGGTTGCTGCGGATGGCAAACCAATGATGGATAAATTAGAAGTATTTGCTTTAGGCAATTCTTTGTCAAGTAATGGATTGGTTGAAGCAGAATTATTGGCGGTGGCTAATTTTGATGAACTAGAAAAAAGAAAAGACGAAGTAAAAGGAAAGATTGTTTACTATCATAGTCAATTTGATCCAACGACGATTCAAACTTTTAAAGCATACAGTGAATCAGGCGTGTATCGTCGATCTGGTGCTAGTAGAGCTGCTAAATATGGTGCACTAGGAGTGATGATTCATTCTCTAAGTACAGCGCCTGATAACGCACCTCATACAGGCACAATGGTATATGACGAAGCGTATCCAAAAATTCCTGCTGTGGCCCTTGGTCCAAATGATGCCAAAAAAGTTTGGAATCAATCTAGAAATAAGCAATTGCGTGTACAAATACAAACCTATGGTTTCTTTTTGCCTGATGCAGATGAAAACAATGTGGTGGCAGAAATTAAAGGCTCCGAGTTTCCAAATGAAATTATTACGGTTGGAGGTCACTTAGATAGCTGGGATGTAAATGAAGGTGCACATGATGATGGTGCTGGTATTGTGCAAACGATGGAAATCTTACGTACCATGAAAGCATTGAACTACAAGCCTAAAAGAACCATTCGTTTTGTGTTATTTGCGAACGAAGAGAATGGAGGAAAAGGAGGTGCTAAGTACGCAGAGCTTGCAAAACAAAATAATGAAAAACATATTTTTGCATTAGAAAGTGATGCAGGTGGATTTACACCAAGAGCGATTGGTATTAGTGCAACAAGCCCTGAGCAGTTTAAAAAATTCCAACAATGGGCGAGTTTATTAAAGCCTTATGGAACTGAAATTACAGCTGGTGGCGGTGGTGCAGATATTGGCCCATTAAAGAATGTGAATGCTGCGATTGTACTTGCAGGATTGGTTCCTGATAGTCAACGTTATTTTGATATACACCATGCTAAAACAGATGTATTTGAAAATGTAAACAAGCGTGAATTGTTATTAGGTGCGGTGAATATGGCTGCGGTGATTTATTTAATTGACCAGTACGGAACGAATTTATAAATACAAGGATATAGCATAAACGCGAATCCATACTTTCTTAAATTTAAAATATAGCTACCCCTCGTGCTCAAGCGGTGTAACTTTTAATAACAACGATATAGCATAAACGCGAATCCATACTTTCTTAAATTTAAAATATAGCTACCCCTCGGTCTCAAGCGGAAGGAACCGATATCGCCCTCGGGGTACTTTATTTTAAATTAATTGTTATAAGAAATTATAAAAAGTCGAAAGACATTAAATAAAAAAGCCCTTAAGTAATTAAGGGCTTTTTTAGTATTGTTCGCGTCAGATTATCTAGATAAGTTCATAGAACGCTCTTTGTACAAGGTTCTGAAATAAGGATCGCGTAAGTCTTTGATAAAGCGGATGGCTTCTCCCGTACTCTTCATCTCTGGTCCTAATTCTTTATTCACGCCTGGGAATTTATCAAAACTAAATACCGGTTCTTTGATTGCGAAGCCGTCTAGTTTTTTATCCATTGTAAAGTCGGTTAATTTTGCTGCACCCAACATCACTTTAGTCGCGATATTTAAATATGGGATCTGGTATGCTTTTGCAATAAATGGTGTTGTTCTTGACGCTCTAGGGTTGGCTTCAATCACAAATACTTTATCGTCCTTAATTGCAAATTGAATATTGATCAATCCCTTGATATTTAAAGCGCGTGCAATTTTTTCGCTGTAAAATTCCATCGTAGCCACAATCAATGGTGTTAAATTGAATGCTGGTAAAACTGCATTGCTATCTCCACTATGGATTCCTGCTGGTTCTATATGTTCCATCACACCCATCACATGAAAAGTTTCACCATCAAAAATCGCATCTACTTCTGCTTCCTGACAACGATCCAAGAAATGGTCAATTAAAATTTTATTGTCTGGGATATGTTTTAAAATACTTACGACTGCTTTTTCTACTTCTGCATCGTTGATGACAATACGCATTCTTTGTCCACCAATCACATAGCTTGGTCTTACAAGTACTGGGTAACCCACTTGATTGGCTACTTCAATCGCCTCGTCTGCTGTGTAAGCAGTGCCGTAGTCTGGGTAAGGAATTTTTAAATCTTTCAATAAATCACTAAAGCGACCTCGGTCTTCTGCGATATCTAAACTATCAAATGAAGTACCTATGATTTTTATGCCACGCTCTGTTAGACGCTTGGCTAATTTTAATGCAGTCTGTCCACCTAATTGTACAATCACACCTTCTGGTTGTTCTAATTCAATGATCTCCCAAAGGTGTTCCCAAAAAACGGGTTCAAAATATAATTTGTCCGCCATATCAAAATCGGTAGAAACAGTTTCTGGATTACAGTTCACCATAATTGCTTCGTATCCTGCTTCTTTAACGGCTAGTAATCCATGCACACAACAATAATCAAATTCAATACCTTGTCCAATACGATTAGGGCCACTTCCTAAAACAATAATTTTCTTCTTTTTAGATTGGACAGATTCGTTGGAGTGCAATTGGTTGCTCATAGGTATAAAATTGGGCAAAAATACATTAGCCAAAGCATTTATCCGAATTTTTATAGAATGGTTTTCCACCAATTTTACTTATTTCACGATACAAAGCTCATCCCAGCGGGTAGTAAAGCGCTTACTTCTTTTCTCGCTGCGCATTTTCCAGTTTTTCTGCGTCCCGCTGGTGCCAAATTTGAGCACATCGTTGCGGTAGGCGGCGTTCATATTGTCAATCACATGCATGAGCTTCTTCTTTTTCGTATCTATAGGGGCAACGAATAGATTGGTTTGCAAGGCACTATCGGGTACAAAACCACTTAGGATCACGCCGGCTTTTTTATAGACTTCGTCTTTTTCGTAGAGGGATTTGCCGATGGCGACCACCGCCTTGATCAGGTCGGGGGTGCTCTGGGTGGGGTTATCCAATTGGGTATAACCACTCACTTGACGGCCCCGGTTATAGTAGGCGGCGTCTAATTGAATAGGGACTTTTTTAAGTAAGAACACGGCGATACCTGTGGCCGCACTATGTTGTCTTCTTAATTTCTCGGCAGCCCTGGTGGTATAGGTTGCAAGTGCTTCTTCTATTTCCTGCCATTCAGAGACATTGCGTCCAAATATTCTTGTAGTCGCAATCATTTTCTTTTCTGTTCTCGGGGCTTGCATGGAATGACTTTTAAAACCTTTTAGTTCGCGTATCAAACGCATCCCCACCACACCACCTAAAAATCGTTTACCCCAACTTAGGTCTTTGATGCTTAATGTATAGGCCGTATTGATGCCATACACTTTTAGTTTTTCACTATAGCTAAAACCCACGCCCCAAATATCTTCTACAGGTGTTTGTTGTAATGCCGCTTGTATTTTTTTAGTCGTATCCAACACCACGATACAATTGGTTTTAAGTTTATTTTTTTTCGCTAATCGGTTGGCTACTTTACTCAATACTTTATTGGGCGCCGCACCAATCGAAACAGAAATGCCTGTCCATTGTTCAATCTTATTTTTGAGTTCCAAACAAAAGGATTGGATATTTTCTGGAGCTAGGTGAGAGAGGTCTACAAAAGCTTCATCCACCGAATACACTTCTACATGACCCGGTGGTAGCAATAGTCTCATGGTTTCCATCACACGCCAACTGAGGTCGCCGTATAAATGATAGTTAGAGGAAAAAGTAGTGACGCCATTTTTTTCAATCAAATCCTTCGCCTGAAAATAGGGCACAGCCATGGAGATACCCAATTGCTTGGCTTCATCCGTGCGCGACACAATACAGCCATCATTATTACTTAAGACCACTACCGGACGGTGCAGTAACTGTGGCTGAAAAAGTCTTTCGCAGGTACAGTAAAAACTATTGCAGTCAACAATGGCTTGCATTTTTTTGAATTAAAAATGAATCTAATAAAACGGGTGTAAGTAATTATTTATAGCGCGTGAATCACAAAAGTCACAACTCCCCAAGTGCTATAGTCCGACAATTGCGCCACTTGAATACTACCATATTTTTTATTTTCTGGTAATAAACTAATGCTATGTTCCTGTATCTGTAAACGACGCACTAAAAATTCTCCATTCAATACAGCCACTACCACATTACCCGATCTTGCTTGGATGCTTCTGTCTACAATCAAGGTATCTCCTATATGAATCCCGGCGCCAAGCATGGCATCGCTGTTGACCCTAAAGAAAAAAGTGGCGGGCTTGTTGCGCACCAATTGTTCGTTGAGGTCAATCCCTCTTTCCATAAAATCGTCCGATGCCGCACCAAATCCAGTAGCATTGGCTTGTACAACCTGCGCCGACTGGTAGTTTTTAGCCCCCGTATAACCCGTTTTTTGCTCGTATGCTTCTTCTTGAAATTCCATTTAGCTAAATTTATTAGCAATATTAACTAAATAATTTAGTATTTAATCAAACTGAGGGAGAAATTTATCCTCATTTTTGAGCCTCATTACCAATCCGTTATACTACATGATGTTGTATCTTGGGGGTATAAATGCACCTGCTATGTCTACTTTTTTTATTGATCCCAATATTGCGAGGGCTAAAACCATCGACACGAGCTTTTACCTAGATCCAGCTTGTTTAGAAAAAGCCAAGGAGCAGGTATTTGCACCTAGCTGGCAATATATTGGTCATACAGGTATGGTGCCAAATGCGGGAGATGCGTTTCCATTTAGATTATTGGAAAATTATATTGACGAGCCATTAGTAATTACTAAAGATGCAGACGGTGGGGTACATTGTTTATCAAATGTGTGTACGCATCGCGGCAATTTAATGGTGTACGAACCTTGTACTGGATTAAAACATTTGCGTTGTAAATACCATGGAAGGGCTTTTCATTTGGATGGAAAATTTATTTCCATGCCGGAGTTTAAGGAAGTAGAAAATTTTATTCCAGAGAATAATCATTTGCATGATTTGCCTTTATACCAATGGGGTCCTTTATTATTCACGCAACTTAAAAAAGGATTAGGCCCTGAATTGTTTTTTAAAGAGATGGAATCGCGTATTGGATTTTTACCGATTGATAAATTAGTACATGATCCAAGTAGAACAAGTGATTATTTTATTAAAGCGAATTGGGCATTGTACTGTGAAAATTATTTAGAGGGATTTCATATTCCATTTGTGCATCCCGGACTCAATGCGTTTTTAGATTTTAAAGATTATACCACAGACATTTTTAAATATTCCAATTTACAAATTGGTGCTTCTAAATCTTCGGAGCATTGTTTTGATTTACCAGCAGGACATGTAGATGCAGGAAAAAATATTGCTGCGTATTATTTTTGGGTCTTCCCGAATATGATGTTTAATTTTTATCCATGGGGATTGTCATTGAATATTGTCACACCGATTGATGCAAGCAATACCAAAGTCACTTTCTTGAGTTTTGTTTATGATGCGAGCAAGCTAGACACAGGCGCTGGTGCGGGATTGGAGAGTGTAGAGCAAGAGGATGAAGAAGTGGTAGAGCATGTGCAACAAGGTATCCGCTCAAGATTCTATCATTACGGAAGGTATGCGACCAAGCGCGAACAAGGCACACACCATTTTCATAGTTTGCTAGCGGATTTTATGAATCAATCAGCATCAGTCTAAATAATCTCCCCAAGTAATTTCAACAGTCCAATCTGGGCCCGATCCAATATTGTATTTTTCGGCCATGCTGCCTTGGTTCAAAGCAAAAGACAATTGCATTAAACTATTTAAGTAAGCAAGGGGCTTGCCCACTGCGACGCCGCCAAAAGTATTTTCAAAAGGCATGGCGCCTTGGTAAGCTAATTTTTGTTGATGCAAAACTTTCACTACGATTACATTTTTATCGTGAGGTAGGGCATTAAATGCTTTCCAAAGATCTTGTCCAATATTGGTCCATAGGTTCCCGTATTGAATATCTAGGATATCGATATTTCCTTTTAAGATTGCATTGTTTAAACTTGCTTTTTGATAAGAAAGTAAAAAAGGCTTTGGTGCTAATAATTGACCAACCGATTCAAAAGAAATGGTTTTAGACGCGAGTCTTGCTGCGGTATATGCATACACATCTCTGCCATGAAAAGTATAAGAGGCGCCAGAGTTTTTTCTTCTATTCACTGCTTCGTCAATTTTACGCAAGGATTCAATGCCAATACTTGCTGCAAGTAAGGTGAGTGTGCCGTTATCTGGTGTGACAATATAATGTCCTGATTTAGTTTTAGCCACCACCGATTTTCTTTCAGTGCCTACACCGGGATCCACCACAGAAACAAATACCGTACCTGCAGGCCAATAGGGTACTGTCTGATCCAATCTATACGCCGCTTCCCAAATATTGTAAGCAGGAATCTCTTGTGTTAAATCGTATAATTTTAAATTGGCGCTCACGCTACTTGCAACCCCTTTCATAGCGGAGACAGCACCATCCTTGCTACCAAAATCTGTTTGAAAAACAACGATGCCATTTTGCGACATCGTTGTTGAATATATAAATAAGAAAATACAAAGGAATAGCAATTGTTTTTTCATATTAGAATCGGAAAGCTAATTTGGTAAATAGTCTTAAACCATTGTAGCCCATTTGAACACCATCCCATGGTCCACCAGTTTCATTGTCACCGGCCCAATATTTAGCTTGAGGATTCACTGCAAAGTCAGGATGTACATTAAAGATATTGTCTGCACCAAAGATGAAGTTTACTTTTTTGCTTAACTGAATATTGCTATAAATATCTGTAGTGAATTTACCACCATAGTTAAAGTGCTCAGGTAAAAAAACATTTTCGTCTGCATCGGTTGGCACTTCTGGATTAATACCATCTCCATTATAACCAAATCCTGTCAAGGTTAACTTGCCAAAATAAGTCACTCTTGCACCAATACTCACTTTCTTTTTAGCGTAGTCTGCTGAGAAAGAGAATTTAGATGCAGGTGCAGAAGCTTTTAAGAAGAACTTCTCTCTATCATTAAAGAAGGTATTGGCATTGTATTCGTTGGTATTCAATGCATCTGGTACATTGATTTCGTCAATCGTAATCCCTTGTAAATTACCTACCAATAAGAATTTTAATTTCTCTGTAGCAGATATTTTCTTTTGGTAATCTACCACGATATCTACACCTGTATTGGTTGTGTTCACCGCATTGGCAAAAAACTGTGCAGTGGCAACACCTAGGCTATTTAATTTATCCGTCAAAGCTGTTGGCAAAGTCGCATCGCCTGCACTAAATAAACCAGACAATACCACACGGTCTTTCATTTTAATTTGATAACCATCTACTGTAACTGATAAACCTTGCATTGGTTTCCAAGAAAAACCAAGACTCATATTATTAGAAGTCTCTTGCTTTAATGTTGGGATACCAGCAAGTCTTGTAATGGGGTCGTTATTATTTGCTACACGAGATTGAACCAATCCGCCTTGAGAGAAAGAAGTAAGGGTATTGCTGAAATATTTTTGTTGTAAAGAAGGTGCACGATAACCAGTACTGAATGATCCTCTGAAATTAAAATTATTGGTTACTTTATAACGGAAGGATGTTTTAAAAGTACTCACTGCACCAAAGTCAGAATAATTTTCGAAACGAACTGCACCTGTAATTAAAAAGGCTTCAGAAGGGGTGTATTCCAAATCGCCATACATACCTGTTACCATTCTATTTGCATCCACTTCGTCTTCTGGACTAAAGCCTGGGAAGCCTTGTGCCCCAGGTGCTTGTTCTAAACCAAAATTATTTGTGAATGCTTTATAAGAAGCAACTTCTCCTCTGTTAATACGGTAAGCTTCATATCTTAATTCTGCACCATAAGCAACTCTTAGACCGCCATTGTTTACGGTACCAAATTGCTTAGACAAATCAAAGTTGGTGGTATTTTGTAAGAAGTTAAATCCACCGTCGTCAAAATTTGTTTTTGTAACATTGCCAATATCAGAAGCGTTGAATGTGCCTGCTCCATAATAATGAAAATCATTGTAACCAAATGCGTTGCTAAAATCCCAATTCCATCCATTTTTATTGTCTTTAGAAAATCCAGTCACCATGGAGATGTCTTGGATCTGTGCTTGAATACGTGGGTTGAAGCTAGTATCACCAGAACCAGATTGGAACATGATGTCTGGAACAAATTTCAAACTACCATTGCTGTTCACTGGAAAACGCGTTGGTCTTGCAGACCAGTTTCTAGTATAAGCATAAGTGTCAGATTTTTTATTGTTCATTCCGCCAAATGCATAAAATTTAATATTGTCTCCAAGTGGTAATTCTAAGTTCATCATGGCGCCATAAGAAGTCAATGAACCATCTCCAAAACCTTGTCTCCAAGTATTGGTAGGTAAACCATCTTTGTCTGCAATGTCTGAACTAGCCGCCTGACGGAAAGTTTTTCCTTGATCCAATACATCAAAAGACAAATTAATGAATCCGCCTTTTTTACCTAAGTCAAATCCACGGTTGGCTTGAATTGCACTTGTTACACCATCTATAGGGTTGCCGTATAAATAGTCTTTCTTATCCTTATGTTGGTAGGTGTTGAATTTCTTATCATAATAACCAGCCATACCTGTAGTGATATTCCACTCCTTGGTATTTTTTCTTAAGATAATATTCATCACACCAGCAATCGCATCAGATCCATATTGCGCAGAAGCACCATCTCTTAAAATTTCAATTCTATCCACTGAAGCCTGAGAGAATCCATTCAAGTCTACACCAGAATTTCCACGACCTCTTGTGCCAAATAAACCTACAAAGGCAGTGCTATATCTACGCTTGCCATTGATTAAAACCAGTGTCTGATCCGGCCCTAAACCTCTTAATGTACCAATATCTATGTGGTCTGCGCCATCTGAACCAGATTGTTTATTATAATTAAAAGAAGGGGCAGCATAATTTAAAGAAGATGTTAAATCCATTCTTGCCGTGTTGATTGCGACTTCTGAAATTTTAATCACGTCTACAGGCACTGGTGACTCAAGTTTTGCTCGACCATTACCGCGACTTCCCACCAAGATCACGTCCTGAAGGTCTGTTGTTGCTGCATTTAAAACAACATTTAAAGTACCATTGGTTGCTTTCACTTTTTTGCCTTCAAAGCCCACAAAACTAAACTCAATCAAGTCGTCCATTTTGGCATTGATGGTGAATACACCAGCCTTGTTAGAGGTGGTCAATGCATTGGTCGTTTGTACTTTTACAGTAACACCTTCTAAAGGACTACCTTTGCTATCCACCACTGTTCCAATGATTTTTTGTGTTTGCGCGATAGCTGCTACTGAAAAAAAGGAGAGCAACAGCATTAACATTACTTGTCTTAACGACATTATCTGTCTGTTCATAAGGGGGTTATTTGATTGAATTTACTACTTTTTTGGGTTTTTTGGTTGGGTAGGAGATAATTAATTACTTTTAATACTATTAAAACCCCTAATCAAAGTTCATGGAAGCAATGCAGGACGCGATCAAACAATTATTTTTATCCCACGCAGGTAAGGCATGCGAGCACATTGAAAAAATCCCACAAAGTGGGGGAGATCGAATCTATTTTAGAATTAAACAAGGCGCGGATTCCTATATTGCTACCTATAACCTGAATATCAAGGAGAATGAGACCTTCATTTATTTTGCACAACATTTTCACTCCAAAGGATTGCCGGTACCAAAAGTGCTAGCAGTGAGTGCCGATCAGAAAATCTATTTACAAGAAGACCTTGGTGCGGAATCCTTATTAGATGTATTAGAAAGAGAAGGCAAGACGGAAAGAGTCTATCAGTTATTTCAAAAGAGTTTAAAAGCATTGGTGCAATTACAAGTAAAAGGAAGTGAAGGACTTGATTATTCAAAATGCCTTACTTCAAAAACATTTGGTAAGCATGCTGTGTTGACGGACTTGTTGTATTACAAATATTATTTTTTAGATACTTTACAATATCCTTACGATAAACAAGCATTGATTGACGAGTTTGAATTATTAAGCGATCAATTATCTGATAGTCATTTTAATTATTTCATGTTCCGCGATTTTCAGAGTAGAAATATTGTAGTTCAAAATGACGAAGTTTTTTTTATAGACTTCCAAGGTGGAATGAAAGGAGGTATGCCTTATGATGTGGCATCCTTATTATGGCAGGCAAAAGCAGAATTATCCAATGAATGGAAAGAGCGTTTATTGAATGATTATATTAAAGAAGCAGAAATCGTATTAGGGGAAACCATTGATACGACTTTGTTTAAAAAACAATACCATGGTTTTGTTTTATTAAGATTGTTACAAGTATTGGGTGCTTATGGATTTAGGGGTTTGTTTGAACGAAAAGCACATTTCTTAACCAGTATCCCATTGGGTTTAAAAAATCTACGTGCATTTTTAGAAGTACATACTTTAGACAAAGACACACCAGTTTTTGCAGGTATTTTAAAATGGATGGTAGGCGATGAAGTACTGAACAGATTTACGCCTATGCAAGCCAATGAAAAAACACCATTGGTGATTACCATCAATAGTTTTAGTTATAAAAAAGGCTTGCCTGTGGACAGTAGTGATAATGGGGGTGGATTTATTTTTGATATGCGTGGCATATTGAATCCAGGCAGATTTGATCCGTATAAAAATGAATCAGGATTGGATAAACCTGTACAAGACTTCTTAGAACAAAAAACAAAAATGAATACTTTTTTAAATAGTGTTTGGGATTTAATTGATATTACTGTCGAAGATTATTTAGCTAGAGATTTTAAGTCTTTACAAATTAATTTTGGTTGCACAGGTGGCCAACACCGAAGTGTGTTTGCAGCAGAACAAACTGCAAGACATTTAAAGAACAAGTATAAAGTGAAGGTTGTTTTAGCGCATACCAATCAAAACAATTGGTTAAAATAATTTTTTATGAAGGCAATGATTTTAGCTGCAGGATTAGGGACTAGGCTGAAGCCCTTTACAGATCATCATCCTAAGGCTTTAGCGATTGTGAATGGCAAAACTTTATTACAACGTAATATTGAATACTTACAAGATTTTGGCATCAACGAAGTGGTGGTGAATGTGCATCATTTTGCGGATCAAATTGTAGACGCTATTGAAAAAAACAACGGATGGGGATCGAAAGTCACCATCTCTGACGAGTCGGACGAAGTGCTTGAAACCGGTGGTGGATTGTTAAGAGCGAAAGCTTATTTTGAAAACGAAGCCAAGTGGTTGGTGATGAATGCAGATATCTTAACAGATTTAGATTTAGGTAAGATGATGGAAGCAGATAAAGCTTTTGATGCACTGTCTGAAGGAGAAATGGTGGCTACGCTAGCTGTGACCAATCGCAGTACAAGTAGAAATTTAATTTTCAATACAGCGGGCACATTGTGTGGCTGGAGGAATAATACAACGAACGATGAAAAATGGGCCAATCCTTTAAAAGACCCTGCCATGGCTGTTCCAAAAGCATTTAGTGGAATACAAATTGTGCACGCAAACTTTTTTGAAGCCTTGAATATGCAAGGTAAGTTCTCTTTAATTGACGCTTATTTACAAATTGCACAACACTATGCGATTCATTATTATGACCATAGTGATGGTCTATTATTGGACGTAGGTAAACCAGAAAGTCTAGAAAAAGCAGCCGGGCTTTTTAGTTAAACTTTAATGTATATTTTTTTCTTGTCTAATACATTTGCAAGCACTGCAAAGAAGGCGATAAAGCAAAGGGCATATACAAAAGAACCCACACGCAGATCGCTGGAAATATTTTTACAAATATGTTGGTAAAACCAAGGCAGGGCAGAAGTGTACACTGGCTCCCCTTTTTCATCTGTATGATCGACCCATCTCAATAAGGCCAATACTCTTGGCAAAAATCCGCTGAGTACAAAAATGAATAAAGGATTCTTGCCAAATACATCAAAGAAATGGCTCCATCTTCCTTGGCTATTTTTAAATTCTAATAAATAAATGAGTACACTTAAAGTAATAATGGCTAAGCCAGAGGTATATAACACATAACTGCTGGTCCATATTTTTTTATTGATTGGAAAGCTAAAGTCCCAAATATATCCTGCTAACACCAATATGACACCAGCTAATAATAATTGTGCGAGCATTTCGAAACTCTTACCCTTTGCTTGAATGTATTCACCAACTAAAAATCCAAAAATCACTTGTACAATTGCGGGTATAGTATTGATTAATCCTTCTGGATCAAATGGGACACCTTCGCCTTTGTAAATATGGTTCACGCCTAAAACAGTTTGATCTATCGCATTGCCAAAAAATCCAGATAAACTATAAGGATGCCCTTGAGTACCCAATAAAAAACTAAAGATCCAATAGGCAATTAGTATTAGTCCACCAATATAGAAAGCCATTTTAGATTTTCCATAGTACACTATAATAGAAGCGAAAAAATAACAGAGTGCGATTCTTTGTAAGACACCTAAAATGCGAATGTTCTCCCAGGTCTTTGCCACTAAATGTCCATCCGACCATTTCACAAAGGGGCTCCAATTTAAAAACAGACCTATTAAGAAAATCAATACTGTTCTTTTGACTACTTTTTTCCAAAAATCAGACGGCGTTCCTTTTTCAAATTTTGGCATCACAAAAGCCATCGCATTGCCTACAGCGAATAAAAAGAAGGGAAAAACCAAATCGGTGGGGGTGCATCCATGCCAGCTTGCATGTGCTAATGGGCTAAAAATATGCCCCCATGAACCAGGGTTGTTCACAAGAATCATTAAGGCCACAGTGGCACCTCTAAAAACATCCAATGCATAATATCTTTCCTTTTGTATCATATTGCCCACTTTAGTATTTAAATGTAACAAGAATCTTGGGTTAATGCACCATTTATGATCAAATTACTTTCTATTATATATCTTGTTATTAATATCTTTGAGCCTCATAATTGACCATGAAAAAGAACATTTTAATTACAGGAGGGGCAGGTTTTATTGGATCGCATGTAGTGCGTTTATTTGTCAATCAATACCCAGATTATCAGATCTTCAATTTAGATGCCTTGACCTATGCAGGCAACTTAGAGAATTTAAAGGATATAGAGCATGCAGCGAACTATCATTTTGTAAAAGCAGATATTTTAGATGCAGCTGCATTGAAGGACATTTTTGCAAAGCATGCCATTACGGATGTCATCCATTTAGCAGCAGAATCGCATGTGGATAGAAGCATCGTTTCACCATTGGATTTTGTGTACACGAATGTGATTGGTACGGTGAACTTATTAAATACCGCTAAGGAATATTGGAAGGATGATTTGAGTTATGAAAAAGCACATGATGGCTCTTGGGACAATCAAAGAAATCATTTGTTTTACCATGTCTCTACTGACGAAGTTTATGGAAGCTTAGGCAAGGAAGGTTTGTTTACTGAAACCACACCGTATGATCCTAATTCACCCTACTCTGCAAGTAAAGCTGCGAGCGATCATTTTGTAAGAGCCTATGGCGAGACCTATCATTTGCCAACGGTGATTTCTAATTGCTCTAATAACTATGGTCCGAATCATTTTCCTGAGAAATTGATCCCATTGTTTATTCATAATATTATGACTAAAAAACCATTGCCTGTGTATGGAGACGGCTTGTACACAAGAGATTGGTTATTTGTAAAAGACCATGCGCGTGCGATAGATTTAGTGTTCCATCAAGGAAAGCGTGCCGATACGTATAATATTGGTGGATTCAATGAGTGGACCAATATTGATTTAGTAAAATTATTGTGTACGCAGATGGATGAAAAGTTAGGTAGAGCAAAAGGAGAAAGCGAAAGTTTGATTACTTATGTGAAAGATCGTCCAGGGCATGATCGCCGTTATGCGATTGATGCGACAAAGTTGAATAAAGAATTAGGATGGTCGCCTTCTGTTACTTTTGAACAAGGCTTAGCAGAAACGATTGACTGGTATTTGAGTAACGAGGAGTGGTTGACCAATGTCACAAGCGGTGCCTACCAACAATACTATAACGAAATGTATACGAACAGATAATGACTATAGAACAGACCCCATTAAAAGATTGTTTTATCCTACACGACACTGTACATGGCGATGCCCGTGGCTATTTTATCGAAACCTATAACAGTAGGGACTTTAATGCAGCATCAGGTTTAGACATTGAATTTGTACAAGACAATCAATCAAGATCTTCAAAAGGTGTATTAAGAGGATTGCATATGCAAAGAGGTGCTGCAGCGCAAGCAAAATTGGTTAGAGTATTAGAAGGTGCTGTGTTAGATGTGGCCGTGGATTTAAGAAAAGGTTCTCCAAGTTTTGGACAACATGTTGCAATTGAATTAACAGCGGATAACAATAAACAATTTTTTGTACCAGCAGGCTTTGCGCATGGATTTGTGGTATTAAGTGAATTTGCTACTTTCTTTTATAAAGTAGATAAATTTTATGAACCCGACAATGAAGTGGGTATTATGTACAATGACAAAGATTTGAATATTGATTGGCAATTGCCAACCTCGGAATTGATATTTTCAGAAAAAGACAAAATATTAGGCAGCTTCGCAGAATATGCGGCGAGCTTATAAAGTGCGAAAACATAAACACTAAAAAAAATATTATGAAGGGAATTATATTAGCAGGTGGATCAGGTACAAGATTGTATCCTATCACAAAAGGAATTAGTAAGCAATTAATGCCGATCTATGATAAGCCAATGATTTATTATCCTTTGTCAGTGCTTATGTTAGCAGGTATCAAGGAAGTGTTGATTATCACTACACCCGAGGACAATGATCAATTTAAAAGATTGTTGGGTGATGGTGCTGAAATAGGTTGCAAATTTAGTTATGCTGTACAAGCAGTGCCGAATGGACTAGCGCAAGCATTTGTGATTGGTGCGGACTTTGTGGGAAAAGATAAAGTGGCATTGGTTTTAGGAGATAATATTTTTTATGGTGCAGGTTTTAGTAAACTAGTACAATCCTTTAACGATTTAGATGGCGCTGCGGTATTTGCTTACGAAGTAAATGATCCTGAGCGTTATGGTGTGGTAGAATTTGACGAAAATAACAATGCAATCTCATTAGAAGAAAAACCTAAAGCGCCTAAATCAAATTACGCAGTACCAGGGTTATATTTTTATGATAATACTGTGGTTGAAATTGCTAAGAATATTCCAGCCTCTCCAAGAGGGGAGTTTGAAATCACCGACGTGAACAAAGTATATTTAGAGCGTAAGCAATTACAAGTGGGCATTATGAATAGAGGTACCGCTTGGTTGGATACAGGTACTTTTGAATCTTTGGCGGATGCTTGTGAATTCGTCCGTGTCATTGAGAAGCGTCAAAGCCAAAAAATAGGATGTATTGAGGAAGTGGCCTTTAGAATGGGCTTTATTGATAAGGCACAATTGCTTGTTTTAGCCGATAAATATGCTAAAAGTGGCTACGGAGAGTACTTGCGCGGGTTAAAAAAGTAGTTTTTTGTAAAAAAATGAACCTTTCTGCAAGATTGTTGTTTTTATGTTATGTCATCTTATACTATAAAAGATTTAGAGAAAATTTCAGGAATTAAAGCGCACACCATTCGTATATGGGAGCAGCGCTATAATTTCTTGCAACCTCAAAGAACAGAGACCAATATCAGGTCTTATTCTGCAGATGAATTAAAGGTGATTTTAAACGTTTCTTTATTAAATAAATACGGTTTTAAGATTTCTCATATAGACAAGATGTCTTCTGAGCAGATGGAAGAAAAGATCATGTCTTTAAGCCAGTTGGATGCTCAAAAAGAGCGCGTGGTGAATGCCTTGATCAAAGAAATGGTTAGTTTAAACATGGTTGCTTTCGAGCGTCAATTAGATTTATACATTGGACAAAAAGGGATCGAAAAAGCAATCAACGAAATTATCTTCCCTTATTTGGAGCGCGTAGGTATTCTTTGGGTAACCAATCATATCAACCCTGCACAAGAACACTTGGCGACCAATATTGTGCGTCAAAAAATTATTTTAGGGATTGAGCGTCTAACCCCATTGTTAACTTACACTAAGCGAATAGTGTTATTCCTTCCAGAAGGAGAGTACCATGAATTGGGCTTATTGTACGTTCATTTCCTATTAAAGCAGAAAGGTATTTATGTAGATTATTTAGGAACCAATGTACCAATGGTAGACTTGAAATATTTAACTGAATTTAAGAAAGTAGATTACTTGTATTGTCATATTACAATGCCAGCAAAAAATTTCAAATTGGATAAATTCTTTACCAATTTAGCCAGTATCAATCAGCAGATTCCAATCATTTTATCTGGTCTAATGATACAAGAATACAAGGGTAAAATCTCTCCAAATATCCATTTGAAGCGAAGTTTGTCTGAGACCATTGCCTTTTTACAGGAGATCTAAGGTTTATCCAGCTCTATCCACCTACATCTTCCCAATTCCATCCTTCCAGATCCTTGCGGCCAATATAACTTATGCCAGCTTTGACGCTATGCATTTAAGTGATTCTATTCCAATGCTTTATAGTATTTTTGGTGGTCATTTTATGAACTTGGACTAGTTTTGTTTAATATTTTTATAAAATAATTAAACAAAAAGATGCTATTCTCAAATTATTATGTTTAACTTTAATCTTCAAACATTAAACATAATTGTATGTCAAACGCAGAATTCAGCTTATTACTTACCGAAAATGCGGAGTTTTTAAGACCATTTGCAATCAATCTTACGAAGGACCATGAGTCTGCTAAAGATTTATACCAAGACACATTATACAGAGCTATTTCCAATAAAGACAAGTACAATGTAGGAACCAATATTAAAGCCTGGTTATACACGATCATGCGCAATATTTTCATCAATGATTATCGTCGTAAAGCCAAGCAATCAACTGTGTTGGACAATAGCCCGAATGATTTTCTAATTGACCAAACTTTCAATAAGGTGGTGAATGATGGAATAACTAACTTAAATTTGAAGGAAGTAAATCAATTCATACATGATTTGCCAGAGTTATTTAGAACACCATTTAATTTGTACTACGAAGGTTATAAGTACAATGAAATTGCAGATGCACTAAATGAGCCTCTAGGTACAATCAAAAGTAGAATTCACTTTGCTAGAAAAATTTTAAAGCAAAAAATTCAACGATATTAAATTCATGTCATCGACATCAAAAAAAGTAATAGTTATTGGAGCGGGTTTTGCAGGTTTATCTGCCGCAAGTTTCTTAGCAAAAATGGGTTGGGAAGTTACATTGATTGAAAAGCACGATTTGCCAGGTGGCAGAGCAAGAAAATTTAAAGCAGAAGGATTTACATTTGATATGGGTCCTAGTTGGTATTGGATGCCAGATATTTTTGAAAGGTATTTTAATGCCTTTGGTAAAAAAGTAAGTGATTATTACGCACTTAAAAGACTGGATCCTTCTTACAGAGTTTATTTTGAAAAAGAAGGTTGGGATATTCCAGCCAATTACAAGGAATTACAAAATTTATTAGAATCAGTGGAGCCTGGCGCTGCTATAGCATTAGATGCTTTTATGGCGGAGGCTAAATTCAAATACGATGTGGGTGTTGGAAAACTAGTACATAATCCGGGTCTGTCATTGACAGAATTTTTGGATATGGATTTAATCAAAGGTGTTTTTAAATTAGATGTTTTTCAATCGATGAAAAAACATGTGGCTAAATTTTTCAAACATCCGTCTATTCAATCCTTGATGGAATTTCCTGTGTTGTTTTTAGGCGCCTTGCCAGAAAAAACGCCAGCATTGTATAGCTTAATGAATTATGCAGATATCAAAGGTGGTACATGGTATCCTGAATTTGGCATGTATAGTATTGTACAAGGGATGCATGATTTGGCAATTTCTTTAGGGGTCCAATTTAAATTAGGCGAGGAAGTGACTTCGATCGAAGTGCAATCTGGTAAAGCAGTGGCTGTGCATACTTTGAAAACAGCTACAGGTGAAAAGCAACAATACACCATGGATGTAATTATTGGTGCAGGCGATTATCATCATATTGAAACTAAATTATTAGCACCTGCATATCAATCTTATTCTGCTGCGTATTGGGATTCAAGGGTGATGGCGCCAAGTTCTTTATTGTATTATGTTGGATTGAATAAAAAACTAGAAGGGGTATTGCATCATCAATTGTTTTTTGATACTGATTTTGGTTTACATGGTCAAGAAATATATTCCGATCCAAAATGGCCTACAAGACCTTTGTTTTATGCAAGTGTGCCTTCGGTGACAGATCCAACTGTTGCACCAGAGGGATGTGAAAATTTATTTTTATTGATCCCCATTGCAGCTGGTTTAGAAGGAGATACAGAGGAGATTAGAGATCAATATTTTGAGATGATCATTCAACGTTTCGAAGAACGCATTGGTCAGTCTATACGAAGCTCGATTGTATATAAGCGTTCTTATGCAGTAAAAGAATTTAAGGAAGACTACCATTCCTTTAGGGGTAATGCATATGGCTTAGCAAATACATTATTGCAGACAGCAAATTTAAAACCAAGTTGTAAAAGTAAAAAAGTAAATAACTTATATTACACTGGTCAATTAACAGTGCCTGGTCCCGGAGTGCCACCAAGTTTAATTAGTGGAGAAGTAGTGGCTAAGCTTGTTGATCAAAAACATAAAGCATAATTGAATATGTCTTCATTAAAATTATACAACGAAGTAACCGCACAAAGTAGTAAGTCTACCACTTTACTGTATAGTTCAAGTTTTTCTTCTGCTATTGGATTATTGGACAAGTCACTGCATCAACCTATTTATGATATTTATGGATTTGTGCGGTTCGCAGATGAGATTGTAGATACTTTTCATGAGTATGATAAAGCAACATTACTAGCAACATTTAAAGCAGATACCTATGCCGCATTGGATAATGGAATAAGCTTGAATCCTATCTTACATCGTTTTCAATTGACGTACAATCAATTTAAAATTGATAGAGCCTTATTAGATGCATTTTTATACAGTATGGAAATGGATCTTTCTCAACAGTCCCATGACCAAGCAAGTTACAATCAATACATTTTTGGAAGTGCCGAAGTGGTGGGGTTGATGTGTTTAAAAATATTCTGTAATGGGGACGATACGCAATATGAAACATTGAAGCCTGCTGCACAAAGTTTAGGGGCTGCTTTCCAGAAAGTAAATTTTTTAAGAGATATCAAAGCAGATTTTGTGGGCATGGAGCGTATGTATTTTCCAAATTGCGATTTTACTAATTTTAGCCTGTTAGATAAGCAAGTAATAGAAGCGGATATACAAGCAGATTTTGATGCAGCTTTAGACGGTATCAAGGCCCTTCCGGTTCCTTGTCGTTTTGGGGTTTATGTAGCGTTTAAATACTACTATGCTTTGTTTAATAAGATTAAACAGACCAATCATGGGGCGTTATTAAGTACCAGAATTAGGATACCAGATTACGCAAAATTATTTATTGTTTTCAAAGCAAAAATTAGAGCAAGCTTAAATTTGTTATAGTACCTTTACATTCTTAAATCTTTCTTTATGATTTTCTTAATTTCTATGTTATTGACTTTTGCCATTATGGAAGGTGTTACTTGGTTAACGCATAAATATGTCATGCATGGTTTTTTATGGTATTTACACGAAGATCACCATCAGCCTACTGGCCATATTTTTGAAAAGAACGATGCATTTTTCTTGATCTTTGCGCTTCCTAGTATGGCATGTATTTTTTATGGTACATTCAATGCCATGCCATGGTTATCGGGTATTGGAACAGGTGTGGCCATGTATGGATTGGCTTATTTTATAATACACGAAGTGATCATTCATCAGAGAATCAAATGGTTTACAAAATCAAATAATCGATATATCAAAGCCATTCGTTGGGCGCACAAAATGCACCACAAACATTTGGGTAAAGAAGAGAGTGAGAGTTTTGGTATGCTAATTGTAGCGAAAAAATATTGGGATAAAGTAAGACGTGACGAAATGATACAAAACAACGGATAACGCATTGCAAGTCCAAAATAAATATGATTATATAATAGCCGGTGCTGGATGTGCCGGCTATTCTTTGTTATACCATTTATTAAAGGATCCTGTTTTAAGTAAAAAAAAGATCTTGGTGGTGGATGCCAATTTTAATAAAGGCAATGACCGAACATGGTGTTTTTGGGAAGACAGCGTAGGGCCCTTTGAGTCGATTGTTTGTAAAAAATGGTCCAATATAGAAGTTTTAAAAGGGGCCATGCATCGTTCATTGCCAACTACTCCTTTTGAATACAAAATGATTCAAGGGATTGATTTTTACCAACACATTAGTGCTTTTGCAAAAGGTTTTGAAAATGTGGAATGGGTTGCATCAAAAATCTTAAGTATTGACTCCATCAACGCCAACAGCGCAAGGGTCAATTGGGAAGGGGGTGCTGCAAATGCAGACTATGTATTTTCAAGCATCAACGGGGAGCGCATCCAATCAACACTTTGGCAACATTTTAAAGGCATTATAGTGGAGTTTGATAAGCCTGTTTTTGATCAGCATATTGCAAGATTAATGGACTTTAATGTGCCTCAAATGGATGCAACTGCTTTTATGTACCTGCTTCCTTTAACAGATAAAAAAGCCTTGGTGGAGTATACTTTATTTTCACCTTCCATTTTGGTGGAGTCAAAATACGATACGGTATTGAATATTTATATGGAGGAACATTACAAAGGACAAGGGTATCAAATTCAACATACCGAAATGGGTGCTATACCAATGACCTCTAAAAAATTAACTTCAAATAAAGCTGCTATTGTTTCTATAGGCACAATGGGGGATGCCGTCAAGGCAAGTACGGGTTATGCTTTTCAGTTTATTCAGAAACAAACGCAACAGATTGTAAGTCAATTAAAATTTAATCAAGCCTTGAATCCTGCTGTGCATCATACAAGACATCAATTTTACGATGCAGTTTTATTGTATATCCTTGAACATCAAAAAATGGCAGGCGATGAAATATTCGCACGCATATTTAAGAAAAATGATGCAGCCACTGTTTTTAAATTCTTATCCAATACATCTAATTTAATGGAGGATATACGGATTATGCTAAGTCTTCCAACATCTATTTTCCTGCCTGCGGCTATTAAAGTAGTATTTCGACGGTAGAAGGTTCTCAAAATTTGCTAGAATGCACTAATTTTATTCCATGGCCTTGTCGTACAATGGTTAGTACAAGCGTTTCCGAAGCGCTAAATCCCAGTTCGATCCTGGGCTTGGCTACACATAAGAATTTTCTACCTATAAATTACCAATTACAATTTCGTTGCATTTTACGTACCTTAGGTTTCGTGAAAAAACTGATTGCCATAGCTTGTTTTGCTGCCTTGTTATTATCAACAAGTAGCTTGAGCTATTTTTATTGGCTTCAGGAAAAGCTACATGAGCAAGAAAGATTCGCAAGTATTGATGCTGGCAAATTCGAGCTAAACAATAAGGAAACCTTTGAATCTAAGGAGCACTCAAAAGAACATGATGATCATAGTAATAATCAGAGTGGCGATCAAATCACACTCGTAGTAAAAGATAAATCCATCTTACCCGAAGGCTATCAGTGGGAGGAAAAGGGTCGTGAATTTAGTCATAAGGGGATGTTTTATGATATTGTTTCCATTGAGCAAACAAAGGAAGGCTGGGTGATTAAAGCAGCATCCGATGAAGAAGAAGCAGCCATTGTAGCCAATCAACATAAAGCACAACATTTAAACACAGAGGCAGAATCTAAATCTACTTCTTCTAAAATCAAATTGAATCTAAGCCTTACTGTATATGAATGTCCTTCATTCAATACCCAAAGTTTATTCAACTATACTTTACTTAAAAAGAAGTATCCTACTTTGACTACACCTATTTTAAGTAGTTATTCAGGAGAATTTTCACATCCGCCAGAAACTGTCTAATACATAAGACAGGACTATCAAATTATTTTTTCGTTTGATAGCAATTCATTTTCATTTTTTAAAATTCATCATGCGTTTAATAGTAAGCGTACTGTTATTTTTTGGGATGAGTCTGGAACTTTTGGCGCAATCTGATACTTCAAGTAAACAATTACAAGATGTAGTCATTTACGCGAATAAGTTTCCAACACTTTCTAAAAATATCGTACAAAGGGTGGTTGCCTTAACCGACAAAGTATTGTTGCAACAGCAAGCGAATACAGCAGATATCTTAACTGCTTCTGGTCAGGTATTTGTGCAAAAAAGTCAAGCAGGGGGCGGAAGCCCCGTTGTGAGAGGCTTTGAAGCTAGTAGGGTATTGCTAATGGTAGATGGTGTGCGTATGAACAGTGCTATTTTTAGAGCTGGGCATTTACAGAATATCATCACAGTAGACAATATGATATTGGATAGAGTAGAAATCATTTATGGCCCAAGTTCTACTTTATATGGCAGTGATGCATTGGGTGGTGTGGTGAATTTATTTACCAAGCAGCCACAATTGTATAAGTCTAATATTGCATCAAAAAAATCTCCTTGGAAAACGGATGGCAATTTGGTTTATAGATATGGTAATGGGCAAAATGAACATCGCCAACATATAGATGTCAATATCGCCAATAACAAATGGGCTTACCTCACATCATTTACCAAAAGCAGTTTTGGTGATATGCGTCAGGGGAATAAAAGATTAGCAGCTTATCCAGATTTCGGGAAAAGACTTTTTTATGTAGCACGTGAAAACAATACCGATATTGGTAAAGACAATAGTGCATCAGTGAACATTCAAAAATTAAGTGGATACAATCAAACAGATTTCTTACAAAAAGTATTGTTTAAGCCTAATGATAATTCGGAGCATCTATTGAATGTTCAAATCTCAAATTCATCTGATATTAATAGGTATGATCGTTTAACTGAAACAAGTAAGGGCATGCCAGTGTATTCAGAATGGTATTATGGGCCACAAGTTAGAAATATGATTGGGTATAAATTGACTAAATCAAATTTGAATGGTTATTTTCAAAAATTAACTACGAATGTAAATTACCAGCATCTTGAAGAAAGCAGAATGAGTAGAAGATTTAAAGCCAATGATAAGGATTATAGATTTGAGGCGGTGGATATGTTTGGTTTTAATATGGATTTATTACACCAAGGAAAATCAAGTGAATTAAATATTGGATTAGAGTCTTATTATAATCATGTGGGTTCAACTGCTTATAGTAATAATATTGCTTCGAATGTGCGCAGCACCATTGCTACAAGGTATAGTGATGGGCCTACCAATATGGCCAATTATGCATTGTATGCACAGCATACTCAATTTTTGAAAGGTAATTGGGTGTTGAATACTGGCTTGCGTTTAAATAATGTGCATTTGAATGCCAATTTCAAAGACACAGCACTCATGCATTTTCCATTCACAAATGCCAATCAAGATAATACTGCCATCACGGGTAATCTAGGCATGGCCTACAATGGCGCTGATGGTCTTAGGGTGACTTTTGGGGCAAGCAGTGGATTTAGAGCGCCGAACGTGGATGACTTAACCAAATTATTTGATACAAGAACGGGTTATGTAGTAGTGCCTAATAAGGATTTAAAACCTGAGTATACTTATAATACCGAATTGAATGTATCTAAAACAACTTCGACTTATAGCATTGGCGCTTCCTTATTTTATACTTGGTTTAGAAATGCACTGGTGGTAGACAAGTTCAAATGGAACAATGCAAGTTCAATTCTATACCAAGGTATCATGAGTGATGTGTACGCCACTCAAAATAAAGCGAAGGCTGTTGTCTATGGATTGAACGTCAATGGATCTGCGAACTTAACACCAAATACAATCTTGGCTGCTACCTATACTTATACCAAAGGGAATTATGCCGATCGTAAACTCGATGGCTTGAATACAGCATTGCCTCTAGACCATATCCCTCCAACCTATGGTAGAATTGGATTAAAGCATGATATAAAAAAGTTTACTACCGAATTGTTTACCGTATTCAATGGATGGAAGCGCATAGAGGACTATAACTTAAATGGAGAAGACAATGAAATTTACGCAACTAAGGATGGCATGCCTAGCTGGCAAATTTGGAATATCAATACCAGCTATCAGCCAACAAAGAAATTAAATTTCAGTTTTCAAATTGAAAATATTGCCGACTTAAATTATAGATACTTCGCAAGTGGGATTTCTGCTCTAGGAAGAAATTATGTAGTACAAGCCAGGTATAGTTTTTAAATTTTATCTTTTTAACGTATCAGTGCTCCTACATTGCTAGAGAATATTTTAACGGCAATAGCTATAAGAATTACACCAAAAAATTTACGAACGGCTAGTAAGCCTCCAGGACCTAGTAAACGTTCAATAAAATTGAGCGATTTTAAAACTGCGTATACAATAATCAAGTTTATAAGAATACCTAGTGCTATATAAAGTTCATCATAGTTTGCTTTTAAAGACATAATCGTTGTCAGGGTTCCACTTCCGGCAATAATAGGGAAGGCAATTGGCACCACGGCACCAGACTGCGCATTTTTATCGCCTTTGAAAATTTCATGACCCAATACCATTTCAAGTCCCAATAGAAAAATTACAATAGAGCCACCCACGGCAAACGATTTTACATCCAAGCCCAATAATTGTAAAAAAGGTTTGCCTAAAAATAAAAACAGTATCATTAAGCCTCCTGATATTAGGGTCACTTTAAGTGATTGAATGGCACCCGATTTTTCTTTCATCGCAATTAATAGTGGAATAGAACCCACGATATCAATTACCGCGAACAATGTAAAGACAATGGTAAGTAGTTCATCTATTTTGAATGCCATAAAAAAAGCTTTGTATGAAGATACAAAGCTTTTTTAGATTTACTAACCCATTAAAATGATCAAGATGACAATTGTTATATTGTTAATAGCAAAATTTTAATTAAAACGTATCCCAAATTGAACCATTCTACCAATGGCATTGTACCCATTAACTTCACTAAAATTGTCATTTAATAGGTTTTGTCCATTTGCAAACAAGACCAAGCGTTTATTCCACTTATATTGAAGATGCGCATTCAGTAGTGTATAATAACTCAAAGTCACATCTGGACTTGCATAGCCGCCAACATCCTTTCTTTCACTAATAAATCTTCCAGTAAGGCTAGCGTCCAATTTTGCATTGATTGTATAATGCCACTGCAGGTTCAAGCTATGTTTAGGACGTTTTAATAAATAGTTGTAAGTAATGGTATCCGTTGTGGTGATTCTATTTTGATTCGTTTCTTGCCCATTCATCAAAGTATAGTTCATTGAAAAAACATGCTGCTCTGTGATTGGATGTTGAATTTCTATTTCTAAACCATTGACTTTTTGTTGGATAAAATTGAAAAAATTATAGTCTATGTAATTATAGTCAATGCCATTTTTAATATTTCTATTGTAGTAAACTGCTCTTGCAAATACTTGTCCTTTTCTAAATGAAATCCCCAACTCTGTATTGAAAGAGGTTTCTGCTTTTAAAGCATCATTATAGCCCAGTTGATAAAGTGATGGCGCTTTAAATCCCGTCGACACGCTCGCTATCAATCTTATTTGATTACTTAATACATAAGAAGGATTTATTGTAAATGTTTGGTTATTGCCAAAACGATTGTGGTTATTGTATCTAGCGCCTAATTCGAGTAACCATTTTTTTGCATCGTCATTAATCAAGACAGAGGTATATAATGCATTCTGAAATTGAAAAGTATCTTTAAAAGCATCATTATAAGGGCCATATTGGCTAATGGATGCATAGGTTTGATCATATGATCCGTATCTAAAATCCGTTCCAATAATCCATTGTATATTTTTTTGAATGGGAGTCGATAAAAAAGCATCTGCAAAATGTGTTGTACCTGCATACTGATTGTTTTCATAGATCAAGTAAGTCTTATCTGCACTGTCATTTAAATAAGTCCTGTCTTGTGTGGTGTATTGATATTGTAATTGAAAACTTGTTTTTGCTTTTTTATATTTTAACACTAGGCCACTCATGGTGGTAGCGTTTTTAAATTCATTGTCTCTATCATCCATAAATCCGCCATAATCTATGGCAGATCTATAGGCCGTTTTTCTGCTTGATAATTGAACATCCCAAAGTGAATCAATTTGGTATTTCGCTTTTACAAAAAAGCTATTGTTTTGATATCCATCCTTGTCAAAATTTCCTTTGTTGGTAATATCCTTTGCAGAAGAAAATCCGTCTGCATTTTGATTTTCAAATCCAATGGTATAGTTCAATTTATTGATGCTGCTATTAAACTGTAAGTTGCCTTGCTTGGTACCATAACTACCATAGCTCAATGCGCCAGTCACAAATGGTGCGCCTTTTGATTTTGTTATAATATTAATTACACCACCAATCGCGTCCGATCCGTAGAGTGTGCTCTGTGCACCTTTTAGTATTTCAATGCGCTCTACTTGATTGAGTGGCACTAAGTTTAAATCAAATTCATTGCTAATCATAGATGGGTCACCTACGGGCGCGCCATCTAATAAAATCAATGTTCTTCCAGAAGCCGCACCGCGCATGTAAATACTAGGAACGGTTCCTAAATTACTCAAAGCGCCTGGCAAGCTTAATCCAGCTTGTTCATTCAATACTTGTGCAATGGTTCTGCCAGCATTTTGTTGAATTTGAGCAGCTGTAATCACGGTGATGACTTTGCTTGTGCCATTTTGTTTCTGCTCAATTTTATTGGCAGTGACAATCACATCCTCCAACTGAGAGGCGTTAGAACTTTTTTGAAGACTGTCTTTTTGTTGCCCAAAGACGAGGCTTGTGGTGGCGATAAGGCACACCGAGAGCGTGATGATTTTTTGGCTCATTGTTTTGTTTTTTTTCATTTTACTGAGTGAACAATGAGCTTCCTGGAATAAGAGAACCATAATTGATTAAGTAGGGTGATCGTATACCCCTGCGCTTAATTTTTTACAATCCTTGCTTTTTACCCGAAAGCTGTTGATTTCTTTTAATCAGGCAGGTCTTCTGGCTCGTTCTTCTCAAAGTCATCCTTCCCAAATTGCTTCAGTGGATTTGACTTGATGCTTGCGCATCGAACTTACAGCTACGGGAATAGCTCCTGGTTTAAACAGGATTCCCTTTTAATCATTTACATGAACCTAATCAAGCACAAACTTATTCTCTTTTAAATCAGTAGTTGTATTTAATTATCAACCCATTGTTGAAAACTCCCAATAAGTCGATATATTTATCTTTAAGAAAAGTGTAAAGTATTTTTTATGAGTACAAAAGCAAAACAAAGCATCAATTTTTTTAGCTTAACCATGATTGTGGTCAGCTTAGTGATTGGGATGGGCATCTTCAAAACCCCAGCCACCATTGCTGCAAAGTCTGGTATACCACTCATTTTTTTTAGTGCTTGGATTATTGGGGGTATCATTGCTTTATTTGGTGCGTTAACTTATGCAGAAATTGGACAAAGATTGCCTGTGATGGGCGGATACTATAAAGTGTTTGCACATTGTTACCATCCAGGTGTTGGATTTACAATTAATGTATTGATCTTAATTAGTAATGCAGCTTCTTTAGCAGTTGTTGCCTTGATTGGTGCAGATTATGTAAGTGATTTATTGTTTGGGAGGCCATCTGGCACTTTATTTAATATTGGTGTGGCGTCCTTTTCGGTCGGGCTATTTTATATTGTTAATTTATTAGGATTAAAAACAAGCAGCAGGACACAGAATGTGTTGATGGTTGTAAAAATCAGTTTGATTTTATTGCTTATTACATCCTTATTCAAAGGCGTGAGTGTGGCACCGCATGGTTTCAATGAAGGAAAAGTGTATGTATATGATGGCACCAATGGCTTGCTACTTTTACTAGTGAGTTTAGTATCAGTATTTTTTACTTATGGAGGCTATCAACAAACTATCAATTTTGGCGGTGAAGTCAGTTCTGCTAAAACAATGCAAAGAGGGATTGTTATTGGTATTTTAGTAGTTTTATTTTTATACTTAGCTATCAACTATACTTATGTAAAAGTGATTGGTTTTGATAATATTAAAAATGCCAATGCCATTGGCTCACTTTTATTTGAAGCATGGTTTGGGAAGCTCGGTGCCAAAGTATTTGATTTTGCAATGGTCTTAAGTGTGCTGGCTTATGTGAATGTTATTTTAATGAGCAATCCAAGGGTGATGTTTGCGATGAGCGAGGATAAAGTATTGCCTGCGGTTTTTCAAAAAAAGCATGCTACAACAGATGCCTTAGTACCTGGTCTTACAGTTTTTGCGATCACTACTATTTTGATTACTTTTTTTGGGAAAGGGGTAGACGATGTATTGAGTTTTAGTATCTTCTTGGATTGCTTGGGAATGAGTACCTCGGCAGCCACACTATTTATATTAAGACGCAAAGGTCAGGGAGATGCCTCTGTTACTGGAGGATTAAAGCGTTGGACACCTATTTTTGCATCCATTTTTGTATTGGCTTATGCTTTTGTAGCAGTCGCAGTGGTCATTGATAAACCTTATGCTGCAATAACAGCTGTCATCTTGGTGGCGATTGTTTTGGTATTGTACCGCCTATTTTACTATAAAAAAGGGGTATAAGCGCCGTTCAGCCAATTAGAAGTCCGTTTGTCTAAAAATTAGACAATGCTTTCTGTTTGCATTACTTTTGTAAAGCAAAATAGGAATTTCTAATTATCAATACAGACAATGAGATACATTTTTTCGTTTATTTTTCTTGGATTTACACTGTCTTTGACGGCTCAAAGTCCTAAGCAATGGGATCTAAGAACTTGCGTGGAGTATGCCATCAAACATAATATTTCGGTTCAACAAGCTGATATACAAGCAAGATTATCCAAACTACAGGCAGATCAGGCTAAGGACAATAAGCTACCCAATTTGACAGGATCTTCTGGCTTAGGAATGCGTTTAGGTCGTTCTATTGACCCTGTAACCAACTCCTTCACTACCACGCAATTTTTATTTAATAATTTTGGATTGAATGGCGGTATTCAAGTTTACAATAATAACAGATTAGGCAATACGGCTGCCGCAGGTAATTATAGTTGGTTGGCAAGTATCGCCGATCTTCAAACGGCGTCGAATGATATCTCGGTGAATGTGGCTACATTTTATTTACAAGTCTTATCCACTATCGAACAATCAGAAATAGCTAAAATCCAAATTGCACAAACAAATGAACAATTAGCTGCAACAAAAAAGCGTGTAGAAGTTGGCTTGTTGCCAGAAATTAATTTATTAGAATTAGAAACACAATTAGCAAATGATAGCAGTAATTATATCACCGCTATTTCTAATGTAGAACAAAGCAAATTAAGTTTAAAAGCATTATTGAATTTAGATGCTGCAGAAATATTTGATGTATACGTTCAACCAGTGGAACAAATTAAATTACAAGCTTTTGCAGACTTGCAACCCGATTATGTATTTGGAGTTGCTGAACAAAACCTTCCTAATATTAAAGCGGCAAACCTTCGTGTAAAGGCAGCCGAAAAAAATCAATTGGTTGCTAAAGCTGGATTTTATCCAACTTTAAGCTTTGGCTATTCTTTGAGCTCCAATTTCTCTAATTCATTTAAATATATCAGTGGCATTGAGTCTGCTGGATTTAGCAATATTTCACCTACTAGTCCTTTTGTGACAGTGGGCGCTGCTAAGTATTATGTTCAAAGTCCTTTGTATACTACCATTACTGCCAATAGAGATTTTAGTAATATTTGGAAAGGATGGGGGAAACAATTAGATAATAACTTTGGACAAAATTTTGGATTCCAATTATCGATTCCAATTTTCAATGCCAATCAATCTAAAACAGCGTATCAGCAGTCAAAATTAAATTACCAATCTGCGAGCTTACAACAAGAAAATACACAGAGAAAGTTAAAGCAAGATATTTATGCAGCGTACACCAATGCAGTGGTAGCGTTTAATAAACTCAATGCTAATCAAAAGGCTGTCACATCTGCAGAGAAGGCCTATAGCTTTGCAACAAAGCGTTATGAATTGGGCTTATTGGGCACTATAGAATTATTAAATAATCAAAATAATTTTTTAAAGGCAAAAGTAAATTATAAGTCTGCTCAGTATGAGTATGTATTTAGAATCAAATTACTTGAGTTTTATAAAGGAGAAGCACTTTCTCTTTAATTGATTAATCGCATCGTAAAATAAATAAAATGAATAAGAAAATCATTTGGGGTATCGTAGGTTTTGTTGTACTTGTAGTAGTTCTAGTGGGACTTAAAAAAGCAGGTGTCATTGGTAAAGACGAAGGCACCGAAGTTACAGTAGAGAAGGTGGAATTAAGAACCATCACTGAATCTGTAAATGCTAGTGGTAAAGTGTATCCAGAAATCGAAGTAAAAGTAAGTCCAGATATCTCTGGAGAGATTGTGAGCTTATTTGTGGAAGAAGGTGCTAAAGTAACTAAGGGACAGATTTTAGCTAAGATCTATGCAGACATTTACTCTTCTCAAAGAGATCAAGTTACAGCTTCGGTGAATCAAGTGAAAGCGCAGTATGAAAATGTAAAAGCAAATTTGAGTGGCTTAAAGAATGGATACGAAAGCTCAAAAGCGGCTTATGAGCGTTATAAAAAATTATTTGCAGACAAGATTGTCTCAAGAGCAGAATACGAGCAAATAGAACAAAGTTTCCGTTCTGCAGAATCTAGTTACAATGCAGCTAAAGAGTCTATTAAAAGTGGAGAAGCACAAGTTCAAGGTGTGAAAGCACAATTGGCTAGAGCAGAAAAAGATTTAGCTAGAACAACGATTGTGTCTCCAATGGATGGCATCATTAGTTTGATGAATGTAAAGAAAGGAGAGCGTGTGGTTGGAACTGCGCAAATGGCTGGTACAGAAATGATGCGTGTTGCAGATATGAAGAGCATTGAAGTAAGAGTAGATGTAGGTGAGAATGATATTACTAAAGTAAAATTAGGAGATACCGCATTGGTGGAAGTGGATGCTTATAACAATAGAAAATTCAAAGGGATTGTGTACAAAATTGCGAACCCAATTACTGCAGCATCAGGCGTTAGTTCTGCAGCAGAAGTGGCAAATTATAAAGTACATATCCGTTTATTAACAGATAGTTATACAGACTTAATTCAAGAGAATGCCATTTTTCCATTTAGACCAGGTATGACTGCAAGTGCAGACATTCAAACAAAGTCTAAAGCGAATGTTATTACTGTGCCATTGAATGCTGTAACAACAAGAGACAATGATGGTAAAGGAAAAGATACCAAAGTGTCTAGTACTTCAAATAATAATACAGAAAAAGAACCTGTAAAAGAGCAAGAGTTAAATGAAGTGGTCTTTGTCTTGCAAAAAGACAATAAGGTGAAAATGATTAAAGTAAAAACAGATATTCAAGACTTAAACTTTATCGAAGTAGCTGGATTAAAGGTGGGAGATCAGGTGATCACCGGACCATATAGTATTGTAAGCAAGACTTTAAAAGATGGCTCTTTGGTAAAAGTAGTTACAAAAGAAAAGTTATTTGAAGAGAAAAAGTAAGGGAAAATATAAAATTGACCTTTAAAAAGGGGCGCATATAAATAATGCGCCCCTTTTTTTATGAATTTCTTATGTTTGCACAATGGAACATAAGCGAATTGGCATTATTGGTAGTGGAAGTTGGGCTACAGCAATAGCAAAAATTGTAACCGAAAATGGCCACCCAATCACATGGTGTCTTAGACAACAGTCCAATATTGATTATTTTGAAAAACGTAAACACAATCCGCATTATTTAAGAAATGCTTATTTTGATTTACAAAAAATCAGTTTTTCAACAGATATCAAATTGGTGGTGGCGGAGTCGGATATCATCATCATTGCCGTCCCTTCTATCCACATTGAAACAACACTTGCATCCTTAGAAGCGGAAGACCTTAAAAATAAGTCAATCATTTCGGCAGTGAAAGGCGTATTGCCTGTGCATAATATTTTATTGAATGAATGGCTTGAACAAAAATTTAATTTCCCGCTTTCATCTTACTTTACCCTACTAGGGCCAAGCCATGCAGAGGAAGTGGCAGCTGAGCAATTGTCGTATTTGACTTTTTCTGGCTTGGACAAAACAGCCACCACCAGCATTGCTAGTTATTTTAAATCAGAGTATATCAATACCATTGTCAATCAGGATGTAATAGGTGTTCAATATGCCGGGGTTGCAAAAAATATCTACGCCCTTGGTGCGGGTATTGCACATGGATTGGAATATGGAGATAATTTTTTAAGTGTTTTTATTGCAAATTGCGCCAATGAAATGCAAGTATTGTTAAAAGAAATTGCCATTAAGGAATCAAGTGGAGCAGCTTTGATGAATCATAATGCATCTGTTTATTTGGGTGACTTATTGGTGACTTGCTATTCCTTACATAGTAGAAATAGAACCTTCGGAAATATGATTGGTAAAGGGTATTCTGTTAGAGCAGCAGAATTAGAATTGAATATGGTGGCAGAAGGTTACAATGCGAGCAAGTGTATCCATACCATGAATCAAACTTTAAACGTAAAGCTGCCAATTATGGATGCAGTGTATCAAATATTATGGGAGGGAGCAGCACCAGATAACACTTTTAAGGAGATAGAGCTGATCCTAGTATAAAGAAATCTGAGGCAATACCGTCTGCCAAAAATTTTGCTTCTTTTTTTAAACTGTATTGATTTCCATTTTGCTGAAAAATATTTTTAGAACGCATTGCTTGAATCATTGCAATGCTATGATTAAGGTAGCGCTTGCCAAATCTTGCTTCTATCAAGTCCAGATCAAATCCTTCCATTCGTCTTAAACTCGTCATCATGTATTCATTGTAGCGGTTGGCTTCTGTGAGGTATTCAATTTCAAAATTCAATTGCCCATTTGCAATGCTTTGGATATATAATGCATTGTTTGCAATATTCCACTGCCTAGAAATGGTATTGAATGAATGTGCGGATGGGCCAAGTCCAAGATAGATTGTACCAGACCAATAGTTACTATTGTGCTGACTCCTAAAACCAGGCTTTGAAAAATTTGAAATTTCATAATGCTCCATACCCATTGCCATTAATCTAGTGGATACGATTTCAAAATGTTTGGCTTGTTTTTCTGGGTCCACCGCCTCGATTTGTCCTTTTTCGATCAGCTTTTTTAAAGCGGTCTTATCTTCTACTGTCAATGCATAACATGACACATGGTTAATTTGGTAATGCTGAATCCAATCTACATCTTCCATCAATGCTTGGTCAGTTAAAGTGGGCGTACCATAAATTAAGTCAATGCTTAAATTATGAATACCAGCCTGCTTTGCCATTTCAATGGCTGCATGTGATTGTTCCACTGTGTGCGCTCGATTCATCCAAGTCAAAGCAGAAGCCTGAAAACTTTGTATACCAATACTTAAACGGTTAATGCCTACTTGTTTCCATGCCGCCAATTTAATTGGATGGATGTCGTCTGGGTTGGCTTCTAAGGTACATTCGATGGTAGTTGCAACTTTAAAATGGGTATAAATGGCTGCTAAAATTGCTTTTAATTGCGGCTCATTTAGTAGAGAGGGTGTTCCACCGCCAAAATAAATGGTCTCAATGGGTTCGTTGATATAGCTTTTCTGAAGTTCAATTTCTCGAATGAGTGCTTCTACAAAAGATTGGATCGTATCTGTCTGTGTAGAAAAATGAAAATTGCAATAATGACAAGCTTTTTTGCAAAAAGGAATATGTAGGTAGATGCCTGCCATAAGTTGAATTACCAACAAAGCTAGGCATTGTTCTTTAATTCTGCATTAGTATACTTATTTTTGCAGCAGATGTTAGACCAACTTAAGAAATTTTTATTTGCCTTCATTGGACTATTTGTTTTGTCTAGCTTCACCCTTGTGAGGCAAGCAAGTCAAAAAGATACTGTATTGCTTGCAAAGGATACAATCGCAATTGTTCAAGATACTGTGTTGGTTAAAGACACTCTATGGCTAAAGTATGTACCAATTATTCCAAAAACATTTATTCAATCCGATGCATGGTATTTGCAATCCATACCAAGAGATCCAAATGATAGTACTTTCAACGTCCTACAATTGTACCTCAATTTCTTTGCAAAAAAAAAGAATGCCTATCAGTTGTACAATCAAAAAGTAACCTCATCCAATGCAGAGGATGTATTGTATAAAATAGAACAAAAATTTTCATTACCAGATAAAGATGTCTTTTTTTATGCCATCATTGCGTTGATTTTTTTATATAGTTTTCTAATTCAAATTGCCACACAGTATATTGCGAAATTGTTTAGTCAATTTAGTCAATCCTCATTAAGAATGATGCAAAATAGAGAGCAGCTTTTACAAAATAGTTTAGCTTCTTTTATTATGAATATTGGGTTTGTTATGAGTTTTTCTTTAATGACAACACTGGTTATTTTTAATGCGCATCTGCTACCCATCAATTTTTGGGAAGGATTTTTCTATATGTGTTTATTCTTTTTGGGATTGTATTTTGGAAAGTACATTTGTTTAACAATTGCAGGCTATATTTTCAATACCAATGAACTTGTCCAGACCTATATTTTTGTTGTTTTCATGATCAATAAAGTGCTAGGCATCTTACTCATCCCTTTCATTGGAATCCTGGCATTCGCCAAGCCCTACTTACATCCTTTTGCGATAGCTGGGGCAGGCTTATTAATGGTCCTTTTAATACTATATAGGTACTTATTTTCATTAACATCTGTTAGGAACAAATTACATGTCTCCTCCTTTCATTTTTTTCTTTACCTTTGTGCTTTCGAGATAATACCACTATTGATTCTATATAAATTAATAGTTCAATATTTTGGAGGAACTTACTAATGTAGAAAGTTTAAAATGGCAAAAGAAATGAGTGTAGAAAAAAAGGCAACTGCGACTAAGACCATTAAAAAAATTCTAATTTCACAAGCAAAGCCTGAGAGTGAAAAATCTCCTTATTTTGATTTAGAAAGAAAGTACAAAGTGACTTTATTTTTTAAACCTTTTATTGAATTGGAACCAATCGGTGCAAAAGAGTTTAGAAAAACTAAAATAGAAATCCCTTCTTATTCTGCTGTTATTTTTACAAGTAAAAATGCGATTGATCATTTTTTTAGAACCTGCGATGAACTAAAGGTCAATATTAGTCAAGATACAAAATATTTCTGTATTACAGAATCTGTTGCCTTGTATTTGCAAAAGTTTATTATGTACAGAAAGCGTAAAGTGTTCTTTGGGGCAGACGGATCCAATAAAAAACTATTTGATGTATTGAATAAGCATAAAGCCAATGAACAATTTCTTTATGTTTGTAGTGAGAACCAACAAGACAATGAAATTGTCAATTGGTTAAAAGACCATGAATGTACTTTTGATTTGGCGTATATGTACCGATCGGTAAGTAGTGACATTAAACCACTTTTGAAAGAACACGATTTTGATATCATTTGTCTTTTCACTCCGAGTGGTTTAAAGAGTCTGTATGACAATCAACCAAATTTTGTACAAAACGGTACTGCACTTGCTGCATTTGGTTCAAACACCTGTAAAGCAATTGAAGATGCAGGTTTGAATCTACATATTAAAGTACCAAGTCCTCAAGTGTCCAGTATGTTCGCTGGTCTTGATCAGTTTTTAGCACAAGTATCTAAAAAGAAATAAACTAAATTGCACTCTATGAGTGTCAATAAAAATTTCACCAACGATTTAATCAAGGAAACAAGTCCTTATTTATTGCAGCACGCACACAATCCAGTGCAATGGAAGCCATGGTCAGATACATTGTTTGCAACAGCGACCGCTACAGATAAGCCTATTTTACTTAGTATTGGTTATGCCGCATGTCATTGGTGCCATGTGATGGAACGTGAAAGTTTTGAGGATGAAACGGTAGCTGATTTCATGAATACGCATTTCATCAATATTAAAGTAGACCGAGAAGAGCGTCCAGATATCGATCATATTTATATGGATGCATTGCAAGCGATGACTGGATCAGGTGGTTGGCCATTAAATATATTTTTATTACCCAATGGGCAGCCTTTTTATGGAGGTACTTATTTTCCGCCTCAAGCAATGCAAAATCGTGCTTCATGGATGGATGTTTTAAAGGGGGTACAAACAGCATTTGAGCGCAACCGCGATAAACTGGTAGAACAAGCCACACATTTAACACAGCATCTTTTAAATAGCAATATCAAAGCGTTGCAAAGTCAAGAGGCCGAAGTGGTTGCTACGAATGACGAATTTCAATTGATTACTCAAAGGATCTTGCAAAATGCGGATACACAATGGGGTGGATTTGGTGCAGCACCAAAATTTCCACAGACATTTTCGATACAAGTTTTATTTAGAAACTATTTTCAAAATAAAGATCAAGCATCGATCGTGCATGCCATTAGATCGATTGATAAAATGATACAGGGAGGCATTTATGATCATCTTGGTGGTGGATTTTCAAGATACAGTGTAGATGCAATGTGGCAAGCACCACATTTTGAAAAAATGTTGTACGACAATGCATTGATCTTGGGTGTACTTTCCGAAGCATATCAAATTTCAAAAAAGCCAATTTACTTAAATGTAATGCAGTCCACATTTGATTTTTTACAAAGAGAATTATACAATGGAGCAGGGGGCTACTATGCCGCTTTAGATGCAGATTCTGAAGGGGTGGAAGGCAAGTTTTATACTTGGTCTTATGATGAAATAAAGGAGATCATTGACCCTGCTATCTTTGATGCTTTTATTGCTTATTATCAAGTGGAACAAAATGGCAATTGGGAGCATACCAATATTCTTTGGACACAAAACGACATTGAAAAAGAATGGGAACCAGCATGGCAAAAGGCACTTAAAAAATTATTTGATAAGCGCGCAGTCAGAATTCGCCCAGCCTTAGATCACAAAATTATTTTAGGTTGGAATGCAATGTTGATAGTGGGGTTCTGTAAAATGCATGCTGCCACAGGAAATGAACTTTACAAAAATGCGGCGATTGAATGTATCCAATGGATGGAAGAAAATTTGTATCACAAGGATGCAAATTATTTTTATCATAGCATCGCGAATGGCACCCCAAAAGCAACAGCATTTCTGGATGACTATGCCAATTTGATCCAAGCTTATATACAACTTCAAGAAATTACAGGTAATACCAATTATTTGATGCAAGCAAAAAAGTGGATGGACTATGTGCTACTTAATTTTATAGATGAAGAGGGACTTTATTTTTACTACACTGCATCCTATCAAAAAGATGTGATGATTCGAAAAAAAGAGAGTTATGATGGTGCTCAGCCAAGTGGTAATGCGCTTATTTGTTCAGGCTTACATTATCTAGGCCATGTTTTTGATCTCGCTCAATGGACCATGCATGCAGAAAAAATGATATATTCTATACGACCATCTTTACTTCAATATCCTGGCTCTTTTGGCTATTGGGCCCAAAGTTTCTTTCAAATGTCCACTGGAATGACTGAGTTGGTTGGGGTAGGCCCCACTGTTTATGAAAGCCTGCCTACCTTAAACGCGCACTTTTTACCCCAAACCATACGCATTATGAGCCAGGTAGAGGAGGACCGAATCCCACTCTTAAAAGATAAAAAAAGTGTTGATAATCAGTATTTTATATGTAAAAACAAGACCTGCTCTCCACCTATGCCAGAAATCGGTCTTATTTTAGCAAATATCTAACAACTAATGTCTTAATTTGCAGCTTCTAAATAATGATGAAAATCAATTCATTCAGGTTTAAATATAGCTTTAAAACAATCTGCTAATTTTACACCTAAAATGTAATTTTTTGTAAAAAAAATCGTTTTTATATAATATGATACCATTTTTAAAAAATAATAGGATCAAATTTCCAATTGCAGCCTTGAGCATTTTGATATTATCACTTGCTGTAATTGCATTTGCACCCCCAAAAAGAGGCAAACGTAATATCAATTCTAACCGATTAGATCCTCAAACAGTTTTAATACCAAGTGGGTCTTTTTACATGGGTGCAAGTGATGAACAAATGGACTTATCGATGGTCAATCGTAAGAAACTAGTATCGATACAAAATTTTTGGATGGATCGAACAGAAGTGACCAACGAACAGTACAGAAGATTTGTTAAGTATGTAGCAGATTCATTGAAATATTTGGCGATTTATGGAGGAGGTATTAATCAAAACGAAGATACAATCCGAGTGGATTGGGCTAGAGCAACAAGAATCAATCAAAATAGCAGAGCGGTTTTAGAAAAATTGAATGAACTTTTACTAAGTCCAGACAATCGCATCCAAGGAAAAATTGAGATTGACCCCAATAAATTAATTTTTAGATATTCATTTGTTGATTTAAAAGCAGCAGCTAAAGCTTCTAAAGGTCTTGAGCAATCACTTGGTGATTATTTAATTACCGTAAATCAAAATGTCTATCCTGATACATTGGTTTGGATGCGTGATTTCTCTTATTCTTACAATGAACCATTGACTAGATTGTATTTTAGTCATCCATCCTACAATGAATATCCTGTGGTAGGTGTGACTTGGAAACAAGCGGTTGCGTTCACACATTGGAGAACAAATAACAGTGATTATTATGCTGGGAAACCTGGAAGAATAGATCAAAAAATTGACGGTATCTACCGATTGCCAACGGAAGCTGAATGGGAATATGCCGCAAGAGGAAATTCAAAGTCAAATGCAATGTATCCATGGGGTTCACCTTATACTAGAACTAAAGAAGGTCGTTTGTTAGCCAATTTTAAACCAGGAAGAGGGGATTATTTTGGCGGGGATGCAAAGAATGACAATATCTATACGACTAAAGTGAAAGCCTATAGTGAAAACGATTTCAGGTTATATGATATGGCTGGTAATGTAGCAGAGTGGACTAGCTCAGTATTCTATGAAGGCAGCTATAACTTTTTTGGAGACTTTAGTCCAGATGTACAATACAACGCAAAAGATTCAGATCCTGTATTGATGAAAAGAAAAGTTGTCAGAGGTGGTTCTTGGAAAGATATTGCGTACAATTGTCAAGTTAGTTCTCGCAATTATGAATACCAAGACACTGCAAAATCATATATCGGATTTAGATGTGTGCTTTCAATGGCTCCAAGAGTCAATTAATCATTATTTCAATTAAAATATTTTTTTAGATTAAAAAGTATCATATAAAATTTATAAATTTTTCAAATGTCAAATTCTATTTCGCCTAAAACCAATAAGATCATTAACGTATTCTTCTCTTTAGGAGCTGCGGTAGTCATTATAGCTACATTGGCAAAAATCTTACATCTATCATGGGCTGATTATGCACTAATAGTTGGTTTTATCACAGAAGCTGTGATTTTTACCATTTATGCGTTCTTGCCACCGCCAGAAGTAGGAGATTCAACACATGCGCCACAAGCAGGTGCAGTGGATTCGGTGATGGCGCATTTGGAAGCGGCTAAATTAGACGGTGCTGCTTTTGAAAAGTTAAGCACTAGTTTCCAACGCTTAAATGACACTGCCATGAATTTGGGGGATTTAGCAGATATGTCAAAAGCAAGTAAAGACTTAAATGAACAAATTGCGATGATGAGTAAAAGCATGGAATCCATGAATACCTATTATTCTAAGTTAGCGGAAGCTTCTAATGCTATGTCAATTTCTGCACAAGATGCGATTAGAGCGAAAGAACAAATTGCTTTATTAGCTGACAACCTTACGCAGTTAAACAAAGTGTATGGCAATATGATTATTTCAATGCAAGGACGTTAATTTAATTATTCAAATTTTCATTTTTTAAAATCTAGTATACATGTCATTACCTAAGGAGCCAAGGCAGAAGATGATTAACATTATGTATCTAGTGTTGACTGCGCTGTTGGCATTAAATGTATCTAGTGAAATTCTCAATGCATTTAAAACAATTGAGCAAAGCTTAAATAGTGCTAGTACTATTATTGAAAGAAAGAATTTAGATATCTATAAATCTTTGAAAGCAAAATTGGCCGATCTAAAAACGGCAGAAAAGGCTGCGATTTGGGCGCCTAAGGCAGAGACAGCACATGCTTACGCTGACGCTATGTACATTTATGTAGAATCATTGAAACAGGAATTAAAAGTAGAATCGGGTTTGAAAATAAAAGACGGTAAAGAAGTATATAAGGAAGATGATTTAGATGCTACTTCACGATTATTTTTAAAAAGCAAATCGGGCGAATCTAAAGGGAAGGCTTTATACAATAAATTAGTACAATTTAAATCCGACTTGTCTGCTATTGATCCTTTGATTGCAAAAGAAGTTATTCCTAATTTACCCTTAGACTTATCTATACCTACTACTACAAGTATTGCTGGTAAAGGCGATTGGGCTTATGCTTATTTTAATATGACACCTAGTGTAGCCGCCGTTACAATTTTAACTAAGTTTCAAAATGATATTCGTAATAGTGAAGCACAGGTAGTAGAGTTTTGCCATAAAGAAATTGGCGAAGTAGAGTTGATATATGACCAGTTCAATGCATTTGCAGCATCCAATTCACAGTATTTAATGTCTGGCGAAGAGTTAGTCATTACTGCTGGCGTAGGTGCTTTTAGTAGTGCAGCTAAACCAACTATTTCAATAGATGGGGTAGTGGTGCCGGTAGGTGTAGATGGATCTGCAATATACAAATCTGTTGCTGGTGCAACACCTGGGGTCCAAAGAAAACGTGTAATTATTTCTTTCATTAAACCAAATGGAGAACCTGCAAAGGTTGAAAAAGAAGTACAATTTACTGTAGGTACTCCTTCTGGATTGGTCGTGTCTACAGATAAAACAAGGGTATTTTATAAGGGCTTAGATAATCCATTAAGTATTACTGGTGGAGGTGGTGGCGAAAAAATTAATGTTACGGTAGAAGGGGCAGGTGCTACTATTAGAAAAGCGGGTTCTGGCCAATATATAGTGACTTGTACCCAAACAGGTAATACTGTTGTGATTGTAAATGATGGCAAGCAAACACAAAAATTAAATATTCCTGTAAAAAGAATTCCAGATCCAATTGCGATTGTGGGAGGAAGTGCAGGAGGCAATATGGCTGCAGCCAAATTTAGAGCACAGGGTGGGGTGATTGCAGATTTAAGAGATTTTGTTTTTGAAGGTGTGAAATTTAACGTTTTATCTTTTATTGTCATTGCAACTGGTAAAGGTTTTGACGAGCCTGATTTTGCAGAAGTGAATGGTCCAGCTTTTTCAGGTGGCGCAACTTCATTAATTAGAAAATGTCAACCTGGAACATCGGTAACCATTGGAGAAATTAAAGTGTCAGAGCCAGGTGGTGGATCAAGAAAATTAGATCAAACAATCAGTTTTATTTTACAATAGAGTATTTTATCATAGTAAAAAGAGAAATTAGATTTGAAATTAAAAGGGTATTTATGAAAATAACAATGAAAACAAGCTGCATCGTTCTTGCCTCTTTGGCAATAACTTTTTCTGCAAATGCTCAGTTTTCTTATGGAGCTAAAAAGAAAACAACGCCTACTAAATCTGCACAAGATACAGTGATCGCAAAACCTGTAAACAGCAATCAAGTTGTAGCAGCTCCAACTGCCTCTGAAATAAAGCCTACTAAAACGATTGACACTACAGTGGTTGGTGGATTCAATGCGAATAATAAAAGAAGTTTAAGAAATGGGTATGCTTTTTTCTCTGAAACCAATTCTAGAAAAGGGGTGAAAGAAAGATTGCCATTACCTTATGAAAATTTAAGAGAGGAAGACGCTTTATTTAGTGAATTCGTTTGGGAGGAAATTGATGCAAGAGAAAAGTTGAATAGAACTTTTATGTACCAGGCTTATGACGATAATGGTGACCAGCGTTTCTTTGCTGTATTATTACGTGCTATAGAAAAAGATGGGGTGGTTCCTTTTTCAACAGTGGATGATCGATTTACAACACCATTGAGTATCGACGAAGTGAATGCTTCATTAAAAGGGAGCTTAGACACGCAATTGGTTCAAAATGTATTGGATCCAAATGTGTATGATACTAGCATCATTTACAATACCAATTTAGCGCCTATTCCAGATTCTATTTATACATTTAGATTAAAGGAACAATGGATTTTTGATAGCAAAACAAGTAGAATGTATAGCAGAATCATTGGTATTGCACCAATTGCTTCGATACAAATAGGCAAAAAGGTAGTGAAGCGTCCATTATTTTGGATTTACTATCCAGAATTAAGAGCAAGCCTTGCAAAATCTGAAGTGTATAATCCAAGAAATATCTCTAGCCGAATTACGTGGGAAGAATTATTTGAGAGTCGTTATTTCAATGGGTATGTAGTTAAGTCTACTCTTGACAACTACAATGATAAACTATTGAATGCTTTGTATAAAGATCCATTGAAGCGATTACAAGAAGGGGAGAAAATCAAACAAAAAATATTCGACTTTGAACAAGACCGTTGGGTATATTAGTTCAAATGAATTAAAATAAAAAATGCGATATCTTGATGTCGCATTTTTTATTAGAGGTTGATTGAAATTGCTGCTCGATATTTATTGCTTTTCTTTTTCAAAAGCAGCGATTAGAATTTTAGTTTTTGCAGCACCAATGAGTTCAATTAATGTGCTGGGATTGGCAGTTTTTATTTTACTAACCGATTTGAAATAAGTCAGCAAGGTCTCCTTTGTTTTTGGGCCAATGCCTTGGATATGGTCCAAGCTGTTTTCTAAAGCACCTTTGGATCTTTGGGCCCTATGGAAAGTGATACCAAAGCGGTGCACTTCGTCCCTGATATTTCGAACTAGGTTGTGGGCGGGACTGTTCCAGTTTAATAAAATAGAACGCGTATCTCCTGGGAAAAACAATTCTTCTATATTTTTAGCCAAGCCTACTGTAGTCACTTTATCTTGAATGCCTAATTCTTTTAAGGCATCTAATGCAGCATTTAATTGCCCCTTGCCACCGTCAATGATGATCAACTGAGGAAGTGGATGTTTTTTCTGTAAGACCGAACTGTAGCGTCTTAAAACAGTCTCATGCATGCTTGCAAAGTCGTTGATACCCATCACGGTTTTAATATTGAATTTGCGATAATCTGATTTACTTGGGATACCATTTTTAAAACAGACCATCGCAGAAACTGGGTAGGCACCCTGAAAATTGGAGTTATCAAAACATTCTATATGATTGGGAACTGCAGGCAAGGAAAGCAATTGTTTTAATTCATTTAAAACCTCATTCACAGGAGCAGTCTCACTTACTTTCACTAAAGCTTGTCGATGCTTCCAATCCCTTATTGCATAATCTACATTCTTTTGAGAGAGAGCTAATAAATGTAATTTCTCACCCATTTTTGGAACAGTATATTTAATGCCTTGCTCTTTTTCATCGGGTTCAATAGGGATAATAATTTCATTAGCTTGGGATTCAAGTTGGGTCCTAAAATAATGAATTGCAAATGCAAGCACCGTCTCTTTAGATTCTTCCAATGGGGTGCTTAAAGGCAACATATGTGTTTGTACAATACGGCCTTCTTGTAACATCAGGTAATTAACATAAGCTTGATCTTCCTCCATAGCGATGCTGAATACATCCATGGCTTCTTGTTGCTTTGTTAGAATTTCTGATTTGGTTTGGTAACGTTCTAGTTCATCAATTTTTTTCTTAGTGGCATTGGCTTTTTCAAAAGCAAGTGCAGCAGCTTCGGCCTGCATAGTTTCTTTTAAATTTTGCACCAATGGTTTTACATTCCCCTTTAATAAATGCTTTACTTGATCAATTGAATTTCCATAGTCTGCTTCTGTTTGAAAGTTTTGGCAAGGCCCTTTACAATTGCCTAAATGGTATTCTAAACAAACTTTAAATTTACCTTGTTGAATATTTTTTGGGGTGAGGGGTAAAGTACAAGTTCTTAAAGCAATGGTTTCTTGAATATGGTTGATCAATTCTCTTACCGCAAACACATGTGTGAATGGCCCAATATAAGTAGATCCGTCTTTAATTTTTTGTCTTGTTAAAAACACCCTAGGGAAAGCCTCATTTTTAATCACAATATAAGGGTAGGTCTTGTCGTCCTTTAAATTGATATTGTATTTGGGCTGGTAATTTTTAATGAGTTCGTTCTCTAAAATAAAAGCGTCGTGTTCTGAATTGACAATGGTGAACTTGATCTCTGCAATACGTTGCACCAGTTCAATGGTTTTTAAATTATGCTGATTGGAAAGAAAATAAGAGCTCACTCGATTTCTCAAATGTTTTGCTTTACCCACATACAATAGTTTGCCTTTATCATCAAAATATTGATAAATACCTGGTTCTTGCGGGATGCTTGATTGTATATGCTTAAACTGCTCTTTTTCCATATGGTAGATGCAAAAATACCGGTTTATTTTTACTATTTTTATATCATGGAACTTTCAGTCAATATCCCTGCTTTATTATTCCCAGCCATTAGCCTGATCATGTTGGCCTATACCAACCGATTTTTAGCTTTGTCTAACCGTGTAAGAGCTTTACATGAAAAGTATCAACAGCAGGAAAATCGATTGGTGATATTTAGTCAAATTAAGAACCTTAAATATAGAATTAAATTGATCCAAAGAATGCAAACCTATGGAGTCGCATCCTTATTGTTATCCTTGCTTTCGATGTTTTTTATTTTCATTCAATACCAAGCGATTGCAAAATTTATTTTTGCAGTGAGCTTGCTTACGTTTACTGTATCTATTTTAGTCTCCTTGCTTGAAATCCGATTAAGCACAAAAGCAATCGAACTGGAATTAAGTGATATGGAAGGACTAGAAGATCCTTCTGTGATAGACTACTTGAAAAAGAGGTTTGAAAGGGACGATAAAAAATAATCATTTATTGATTTAATTATTGATCGTAAAATATTTATTGTACTTAATGTCCTTTACGTTCTCCAATTTGTTGTCTCCACATAGCATAATACAATCCCTTCTCTTCTATTAAACTTTGGTGGTTTCCAGATTCTATCACCGTGCCTTTTTCCAATACATAAATTCTTGTTGCATGAATAATGGTACTCAGTCTGTGTGCAATCATGATGGTGATTTGTTCTCTTTCTTTAGATAGGTCACGGATGGTATCTGTAATTGACTCTTCGGTTAAACTATCTAATGAAGAAGTAGCTTCGTCAAAAATCAATAAATGTGGATGTCTAAGTAAAGCTCTTGCAATGGAGAGTCTTTGCTTTTCTCCTCCACTTAATTTTAATCCTCCTTCGCCAATTACAGTCGCTAAACCATTACCACCTTTATCTAATATATTAGCACAACTCGCCTTGGTTAAAGCCAGCAGCATATCTTCTTCAGTAGCAGCTGGTGCAACGAATGCTAAGTTTTCTTTTATAGTACCGGCAAAAAGCTGTGTATCCTGCGTCACAAAACTAATTTGATTTCTAAGCGCACTCATGTCAATTTGTGCAGTATGCACGCCATTCATTAAAATTTCACCCTCTTGAGGTTCATATAAACCAACAAGCAATTTGACCAAAGTGCTTTTACCTGCACCAGACGGACCAACAAATGCAATGGTTTCTCCTTTTTTAGCTTCAAAACTAATTTGATCGATGGCTTTAAAATTAGCAGTTTGGTGTTGAAAGCCTACTTGCTTAAATGCCAAATGTTCAATTTCTCCAATCGCAATTGGATTGGCTGGTGGCGTGTCAATGGGCTTTTTCATCAAGGCTTCAAAATTATTTAAAGACGCTTCGGTCTCTCTGTAACTCAAAATGATACTTCCAATTTCTTGCAAAGGTCCAAAAATAAAGAAGCTATAAAATTGCAATGAAATCAATTGACCTACTGTCAAGATTTCCTTAAAAATCAACCACATTAAAGTGAAAGTAATGACTTGTCTCAAAGCGTTCACCATCGTGCCTTGTATAAAACTTAAGGAACGGATGTTTTTTACTTTCTTTAATTCAAGTGCTAATATTTTATAAGTGTTATTATTGAGTCTGTTGATTTCTTGTGTTGTTAAGCCAAGACTTTTTACCAATTCAATATTTCTTAAGCTTTCTGTAGTGGTGCCTGCTAGACTAGTGGTTTCTTTTACAATTGTTTTTTGAATGACTTTAATCTTCTTGCTTAATAAATTGGTCACATAAGCAATCATACTAGCGCCTCCAATATAAATTGGGATGATGGACCAGTGTAAACGGGTAGCATAGATAGAAACGAATACCACACTGACCACAATACCAAAAACCACATTAATCACATAACTAATGAATTTTTCACAATCAGCACGTGCTTTTGTAAGGATGGATAAGGTTTCCCCGCTTCTTTGATCTTCAAATGCTTGATAGGGTAATTGCATGGAATGCTTTAAGCCATCTGTAAATAAAGCAGCGCCAAATTTTTGGATAATTACATTCACGGTATAATCTTGAAAAGCTTTTGCGATTCTACTCACCATGGCGGTACCTACTAAAAGCAATAACATATTACCCACACCTTTTAAAAACATGGCTTGTGTTCGCTCGTTGCCAGCAGGGTCTAAAAATGGGTTCTTTGCAAATCCATCAATCAGTTTTCCAAAGATCATTGGATCGAATAAGGAAAAAGTTTGATTGATTGCTGCAAGTAAAAAGGCTAAAAAAACTAAGCCTTTAAAAGGCTTAATATATTGGATAAGAATTTTCATATTAATGTGAGGCTTTGTCTTCGTTGAATAGTAGGTTATAGCGCGCAATACAATCAAGTACTTCTTCGGTACCTAATTTTTTCTCTGCACTTGTCACAAATCCTTCAGGTAAATAAGGCAGTAAGGTTTTTAATGTATCAAAAAATGCCTCTACATTGCGTTTTACAACACCTGGTTTTTCTTTATCGGATTTGGTGAAGATAAGGGTATATGGAATCTGCCATTGAAACAATTGTTCAACGAATTCGATATCAATTTTTTGAGGACTATGTCTAGAATCGATCAAAACAAAGACCATGTTTAAATTGGGTCTTTTGCGTAAATAATTTTCAATCATCTGCTCCCATCTACGTCTGCTACTTTGCGATACTTTAGCATAGCCATAGCCTGGTAAATCCACGATATACCATTTCTCTGGACGGCCTTTTACCACTTCATTGCTGATGATTTCAAAATGATTGATCAACTGTGTCTTTCCAGGCGCAGAAGAGGTTTTAGCCAATCCTTTTTGTCCACAAATCGCATTGATGATGGAGGACTTACCTACATTGCTTCGGCCAATGAATGCATATTCAGGTGCTTGTAAAACAAGACATTGGTCGTAGTTAGGACTAGAAATAAGGTAAGTAGCTTTATGTATTTTCATTGTGTTTTTTAAAGGAGCATTTTTTATGCTTGAATTAAAACCGTTCCTGTCATCTCTTTTGGAATGGGTAATTCCATCATCTGTAATATAGTGGGTGCAAGATCGCCTAATTTGCCTGACTGTATGCTGCCTTTCCAATTTTTATCAATGATAAAGAAAGGGACTAGATTCAATGAATGGGCTGTGTTTGGGCTGCCATCTTCGTTCATCATATAATCTGCATTGCCATGATCCGCTGTTAAGAAAATGGTATACCCATGTTCTAAACCTGTAGTGACCACTTTTTCGACACAGGCATCTACCGTTTCAACTGCTTTTACAACAGCACTAAAAACGCCTGTATGGCCTACCATATCTGCATTGGCGTAATTAAGACAAATAAAGTCAGGGTTGCCAGCTTTGATTTCGGGTAAGATTTTATCTGTTAATTCAGCGGCACTCATTTCTGGTTGTAAGTCATAAGTGGCCACTTTAGGGGACGCCGCCATGATTCTTGTTTCGCCTTCAAAAGGTTGCTCGCGTCCGCCGCTAAAAAAGAAAGTTACATGGGGATACTTTTCTGTTTCGGCAATACGAATTTGTTTTTTATTATTTTTTGCCAATACTTCTCCCAATGTATTGATTAAATTATCGTTTTCAAATACGACGTGCACATGTTTAAATGTCTCGTCATATTTGGTCATCGTTGTATAATGCAAGTTCAATGCGTGCATATCAAATTCAGGAAAATCTTTTTGTGTCAAGACTTCAGTAATTTCTCTGCATCGATCTGTTCTAAAATTAAAACAAATGACAGCGTCTCCATCTTGAATGGTTGCGATAGGCTGTCCATTTTCTGTAAGCACTGTTGGTAAAATAAATTCGTCTGTGGTGTCTTTGGCATAGTTTTCTTGAATGGCTTCAAGTGCACTGCTAGCATTACTTCCAGTCCCTTTCACCAGGGCATTGTAGGCCAATTGAACACGCTCCCAACGCTTATCTCTATCCATGGCATAATACCTACCACTTACGCTCGCTATTTTTCCAACAGATTTTTTTAAATGTGTTTCTAAGGATTCTATATAGCATTGTCCACTCTTTGGATCTGTATCACGACCATCGGTGAATGCATGAATAAAGACATTGCTCAAACCTTCTGCTTTGCATACATCACATAATGCTTTTAAATGTGTTGTGTGTGCATGTACGCCACCATCACTTACTAAACCAATTAAATGCAAAGGCTTATTATTTTCCTTCGCATAACGGATAGACTGAAGCAGTGTGGGATGACTTGCAAATTCACCAGTATTAATGGCGACATTAATTCTTTGCAATTCTTGGTAGACAATTCGGCCCGCACCTAAATTCAAATGACCTACTTCACTATTACCCATCTGCCCATCTGGCAAACCAACTTCTTCTCCACAAGTGACTAAAGTAGTATTTGGGTATCGCTGATAGAGACTAGTAACAAAAGGCACATGCGCATGTTGAATTGCGTCTGCCTTTGATACCTGGCCCAATCCCCATCCATCCATGATCACTAATATTACCTTTTTTGACATATTCTTTAACTTTGTATAGGGTTGCCTATAATTTGTTTATTTTTATATCGCAAAGTTTCAAAATACTAGGCACATTACAAACTTTATCCTACTATAATAGACAAAAATGAAGTTAATATCCAAAATACTA
>CAMBDE010000004.1 GCA_945865295.1 Chitinophaga pinensis
AATCTGCTGAAATAATGAAAGAAAATCGCACTATACACCTTCAGGAGGTCCTTTTTGGTTCTTCTATTAAAGCAGAATCGAGAAGGATCAGTCAACTTGTTAAGCAAGGTACAATTATAAAAATAGCACCAAATCTTTATACAAGTAACATACATGATACCTCTGAGAATATTATTAAGCGTAATTGGTTCCGGATTCTTGCTACCCAATATCCAAATGCATTACTAAGTCATCGAAGTGCATTGGAGTGCAAGCCAACATCCAAAGAGTGCCATATTTATTTAACATATACCTACAATAAAGTTGTTAAGCTACCGGGCATGATCATCCATTTACAATCAGGTCCACCCATTTTTGAGGGTGATAATAGCTTCTTTTCTGAATTATACTTATCACAACAGGCAAGGGCATTTCTGGAAAATTTTCAGCAATCTAGAAAAACAGGTGAACAATCCCGAACACTCACTAGGGAACAGATAGAAGAAAGGCTAGAGAATATCATACGGTCTAAAGGGGAGAATGGGTTAAATATTTTACGTGATAGGGCGAGGGAAATTGCACCGGCGTTGAAAATGGAAAAGGAGTTTTTAGTATTGAATAAAATTATTAGTGCAATGCTAAGTACGCAACCATTAGGCATATTATCTTCAAGCGTGGGTAAAGCGCGCTCCTTAGGTGAACCTTTTGATTCAGGTAGAATTGCAATTTTTGAATTACTCTATGATGCACTTGCAGGTAATATTTACCCTGAATATGTTGATAAAAATACAAGCCGTGCTGCTTACCAGAGCTTTGCATTCTTTGAAAGCTATTTTTCTAATTACATTGAAGGAACCATTTTTGACGTAGAAGAAGCTAGGCAAATCATCACCACAGAAACGCCCTTACCAGCTAGAAATGAAGATTCGCACGATGTATTAGGGACTTATAAGCTAACATCTAATCCAACTGAAATGTCTATTTGTCCATCATCTCCATCTGAATTAATTGATTTGCTGTTCAGTCGTCATGCAATCCTTTTATCAGCAAGAACAAACAAAAATCCAGGACAGTTCAAAAACATAAATAATCGAGCAGGAGATACAGAATTTGTCGATTGGAAATTAGTGATGGGAACATTAAAAAAAGGATTTGATTGGTATTCAATGTTACAGGATCCATTCGCAAGAGCAATCTATATGATGTTCCTAGTAAGTGAAGTACACCCTTTTTTAGATGGCAATGGAAGGGTTGCAAGAGTAATGCTGAATGCAGAACTTTCAAATATGAAATTATCTAAGATTATTATTCCTACTGTTTATCGGGAGGACTATGTTGGGGCATTAAGAAAACTAACACGTCAGAATGATCCTGACCCATACATACGTGTGATGCTAAAGGGATATGAATTCAGTTCCACTATCCATGGAGAAGATAACTTTGAAATGGAAAAATATTTGATTTCCTGCGATGCTTTCAAGGAACCAAAATACGGCAAGCTGCATTTTTAAGTATGTTTTTCTTAATACCATTTTAGTCTGTTTAATCATATTCCGACGAAACGACTTTATATTAGTGTGGACCACACTAATTATAGGGTATTTTACAATTGATTATCAGCTAGTTAGGTTTCAAATACGCACCAAATTGCACACCGGATATGTTCTTTCAAAAGTGGCAAAGTCTAATTTATTGAACAACATCCAAATATGGTAGACAACAGTTCATAATACTTCCATTCTTAAATCCAACATTAGATACTATTTTTCCAGGCAATATAATCCCTTTATACAAATAATCATCTGTGCAAAGTATTGTAAAATCAATATGATTCCCTTCTGAATTTACATTCCACGCATGGCTTATTTTATAACCAGATTTTTTGTTTACAATAACTCCTTCGACGTATTGATATCCAATATAAGTTTTTTGAATAGCATTCCGATAACACGATTGAGCTTTCATTTTGTTACTCTTTTTTGGAGGTGGAAATACATCAAAAATTTCTCCCACCTGATGAAGAATTTTTTCTGAGTATTTGACTTTTAGATTATTAATTACATTGGGAGGATAAAATGAATTTAATTCATTAAATCTTTGCTGGTACTCATCGTCTCTTAAAAATGAAATTTTCATGATATAATTATTTTTTAAATTGAATCGGAATTATCAGATGTGATCAAAATAATCCAGACATAATATTATTGATGTGTGAGGAAGCTTGTTTCTATTAGTAAATTTTGGGTATTTATATAAAAAATGGCCTTCGTTTAAAGAAATGAAACACAGCCTCATCATTTACAAAGCGTTCCATAACCTGCACTGCATTTGCAAAAGGCTGTTTGAACATCCCGGACCATTCTTCGCGGTTTCTGAGCCATTCAATGACCAATTCTTTTAATCTTCCTCGTAGTACAAAGTCATTCATCGATTTCTCCTTTGATACATTGTAAAAAATATAATCAATAGAAGAGAATGACTTATAGATTGCTGGAAACCCTGGAATGTCAATTTTTGCAAACAAAACTTGATTATCAATAGAATTAAACATAGTGAGTATTTCAATCTCTAATGCCGCTTCGTTGTTGGCAATAATTAGCAGTATTTCAGTTCGGATTGCAGAAATGATATTATGGTAATCATCTAGTTTTGAATCTACTTGGCTGAGGGATCGCATATGCCTTTCCCTGATTTGTTGTAATTCATCATAATTTGAGTCAGCATCTAAACGAAATGAATTAAGTTGTTCTAATTGTTCCATAATATTTAATTAATTGGTTTTTTAGAATTTAGAGAAAACTACTTCCTTTTGAATTAAATTTTCAACAAGCCTGCTTACAATGACTTCTTTTATTTCTTGGTAAATAAGCTCACTTGGTATATAATCTGACACAAAATCATTGTAATCCTTTTCAGAATCCAAGGTGCCCCTTTCACTAATTCCACCTACATATTCAATTCTAAAACAGCCGAATGGAATTTCATTCTTGATTTCTTGGTAGATTAAATTACTAAACTCAAAACCTTTTAATTCGTCAATTTTTAAAGGGATTTGATTTTCATCTTTTTTTATAAAAATTCCCCAATAATAGCCACAATCATGACATCTTTTATTATTTTCATGATCTGAAGAATGAAAATTTTGAACAAAATTCTCGCTTTCACATCTTGGACATATACCGTCAATACTTATACTTACCATGTTATTTATTTTTTTGTTTTATTTTTTAATTGAAATTTAAGCCTGACCTCATCCTCTAAATACAATTTCATGGGACTAGCGGTACTATAGTGTGGATTTTTTTTCTCAATAACATGTAGATTAATTAGTTGATTTTCCTCAATTTTATACTCATTCATTAATCAAGTTTTACAAATAATAAAACCACCTTTATTTTCCCCGCTAAAGGGATATTTAGTAGCCAATTCTAATGCTTTTTTATACTCATGCTCAGTAATTAACTTAATAACCTGAACTCGATATTTTTCTATGGTAGTTTGTTTTATATTCATTTTAAATAAGAATTTTATTTTCACTTGATACTGCATATCTTTCATTCCATATCCCATCTAATTTGTCTGCATATTGATCTGGAGACACTTTGATATATCGCATAAAAGACTTGTGCGACTTATGCCCACTAATCGACATAATTATTAATGGATCGGTTCCTTTAATGATCTCGTTCGAACAAAAACTGCGGCGGCTGGTATGGGTTTGAAGAAAAGAAAATTTCATTGCAACTATTTCTTTAAGCTCTCGACCATAAGTCACTTGTCTAATAAATGGAACGTGGAGACATGGTAGTTTCTCTCCTACTAGTTTAATGATTCGGTTAAACTCATTATTTTTTGGTACCTTAGGCAAAGCATTGTTATACTTCTTCAATATGGTATTAACAACCGGATGAATGGGAATGGTAACTTTTCCTCCAGTTTTCTTTTGAACAAATTCAAGCCGATTATTTCTAATAGCAGATGGATCAATGGTTGAATAGTCTGAAAAACGCATTGCTGTAAAGCACCCAACTACAAACACATCGCGAACTTGCTCATGGATTGGGTCATCAAAATCTTTTATCTCTAGAAGTTGTAATATTTCACTTTCAGTCAGATAAATACTATCTGTTTCTTCACGACGGGTATCAAATTCTAATTCGATCATTTTAGCAGCAGGAATTTTCTTTAGTTTAACCGCGTACTTAATAATCTGCAAAAGATCCATCATGGCTTTTGCATGCGTATTCATTGCAAATTCTTCATCAATGATTAGAAAGTCGCTAAACTTATCGATGTCGCTTTGTGAAAAATCTTTTAATGATAAAATCTTTTTTGTTTGCTCTTGAAATTTCAACAAATACCCCTTAGTGGTTCTATAAGACCCTATTGATGTAGGCTTTAGCTTTTGACGCTTTGGGGATAGCCTCACTCCAGATTCACAATCTTGAATAAACTGATCCAAGAATCCAATAAGGGTTTCTTTTGGTTGATAAAACTTAGCTACAGGTTCCCCTTTTTTGCGATCTGGACGGTCAACTAATGCGGTTAATTTAGATTGCAGTTCAATAAAGTTCATTTTAGATTTTCCATTTTTATATTGATCTAATAAAGTTAAGATGTCAATCTCTAGCTCCTTTAGTCTTTGGATAAGAAGTGTCGTTGTAGACTTGCCTATATAGGATTTGACAAAACACTTCTTTCTATCCCAATGATCCGTTTCTACACTTCTGCCAGTGTATAAAAATATACTTACTCCGCTTACTGAAATTTTTGCGCGAATGCTACTTACTTTTTGTTTTGGTCTAGCCAATGAAAATGAAATACTCATTATATATATATTTTAGTTAAGTGTCTTTAAAGAATCAATTATGCACGATAATTAGGTATCTAAAAATGGAAAGTTTTCTTCTGCATCTTCTTTCCCATATGCTGCCATACTTAAGACGTATCTCATACCAGCTAACATTCCGCTATTAAAACCATGCTCCCAGCTTCGGTTATTACCTTTTATTAAATCTTTCACCTCTTCTGGATACAATTCTTCAATACGTTTTCTATTCACTTTGGATCCTTTTATATGATCATTTTTTGGGGATGAACGTGCATACCAAACGAGCTCGAAGTATTTTCTCTCTAAGTTTTTTACTTCAAAAATGATGTCTTTTTTTTCATATTTATAAAAAGCGGATACTCGCCGCTCCGAGTTTTTTTATTTATTAATTATTTTTGCTACTCAAATAATTGACTATAGAAGACTTCAGAAATCGATATTTTGCACCACTTTTCTGACCCACTACCTTACCCTCTAAGAACAGCTTAGTCATCGTCTGCTCACTTAGCTTCAGTAGCTCTGCAGCCTGTTTTCTATCGAGTACTTCATCTTTAAAACCTTCACCTAGCATCGGGCTTTGCAAGATTAATTGAACTTCATTTCTGACAACTGTTGACATTAAATCAACTAAATCATCCATACTTACAGTTACGATTCTTGTTTGCATTTTAAATAGTTTTATTTGTTTTGAAATATTTTTTTTTCAAAGTTTTTAAGCAAAAAAAATTACCCCGCTATCATCCCATATGTATCAATATATAGATCTTTGATTTTAGCTTTAATTTCATTCTCTGCATTTTTAATGGTTTTATGGTCATATTTGCCATTTTTGAACATCAAATTGGAAGTATTGCCAAGGCTTAGAGAAAATTTCAAAACCTTCTTTCCGGAATCATCAATCCAATAGCCGCGCATAACGGAATACTTGTGTTCATTGTTTGAACTCTTATTAACACTCACAATTGTATCTGGCTGAATAAGCTGTCTGAGTCTAGAAATTTGTATTCGAGATATCTTAAACAACCTATTCAATTGATTAATTGTATAAATAGTCATGGTGTTACTTGATCCTTTGATCTCGCCATAATAGTTTTCTCTATAAACATCTTTCAACCTTTGCAATTCCTTCAAAAAAAGCGAATTCTCCACATCCCGAATCGTTTCAGCCTGAAACCCATCAAAATTTAAAAAATCTTCTGTTTTTTTATCATGATCATCCTGACTCTCCCCCATCGCTGCAAAAGGGAAAAAGAAAGCATATTTTGCCATTAATACAGTTGATATTGTTAATATAGAAATCATTTTTTTGTTATTGGTTCACAAAAATACTTTGAAATATTTTAATTTCAATACATATTTGAAAGTATTTTTTTTCAAACCATATGATTTTGTTACAATCTATTGATTATCTATATGTTATAATCATATTCAATAATCTACTCTTCACACCTCCCTGCCTGTAAGTATCCCATATCCCCCAGGTCGGAGTCCCAATCCCCTATATGGATAACCCTACCGTACACCAAATTTTGAGTCAAAGTTGGCATTTCAGAATGTATCCCAAACCTATTTTGTAGTTGTATTGCGTGATGAGTTCTTCAGCTCCTGAATTAAATTCCTAAAAAAATCCGAGATAGAAAGATTTGATTGTAAAATGTGCTGTTCTATAAATGCCCTATCTGCATTCGTAACTCGAATCCTGATGAAGTTTTCTAATAGTTCTGGTTTCAAATTACTTTGATGATTTAAACGCAACTAAGGCTGGAAAATTATTTGCTGCATAAAAATGCAAGGATCTACGCACATGTTCGCTAATATTTGAATAGTCTGACGCATTTATTTGCTCTATAATTTTAAATTCTTGCGGGGTAAGTCGTAAGCGAATGAATTTTGATCTTTTAGGTTTTGTTTTATTCATATCCATATTGTTTATATATAAATATCAAGAAAAACTAAAATATTTTTGTTTTGGAATACTTTTTCTAAAGTCCTACATATTTATTAATAAAAATATTATGGAACAAAAAAAGTATCAAATCACAATCAACCCAACTCCGATTAAATTAAAGCCCTCAAAGTCGGATAAGTCAATAGGCATAATTTATAATAACCTAAAATTAAAAACGGGTTTAACAGCAAATGAAATTGCCACTATTGTTCAGCAACCATATGGCTACACTTGGTCGGGTGGTGTTTTTAATGGTCTGGTAAAAAATGAAAATTGGTTATCTCAAAATGTGATAGGAATCGACTTTGACAATAAAGAGTCAATCATTTATCCTGAGGATGTTATTAAAAGACTAGAAAAGTATACCATTACACCGCAAATATGGTACCGTACATTTTCGTCAACGGATCAATTGTTAAAATTCAGGATAATGCTTCTGCTAGATGCTGAAATCATAGACCCAGGTCATCATGATGTATTAATGAAAGGGTTAAAAGCTGTATTCCCAGAAGCAGACTCTAAGTGTTTTAGAAAAGGTGGTTTCTTTTTTGCTGGAACAGATTCTCAAATAATATCCACGGAAGAAATTAAAACTTCTAAGCTCACCAAACATTTATCGCTTGAGTTGATCACTAAAGATAAAGGAAGAACCAGATCTATTGCACCCTTAAAGGGATGTAGTTTTTTGTTGGGGGGAGAAGTTGGAGAAAAAGGTAATTTATTATATAACAATAATAATAAACAACGGAATTCTCCAAATACCGCCGGCGCTATTCCTGAAGGGAAAGAACAACTAAATATCGATTGGGATTTAGCTAGACATAAAGTCAAGATTATAGACCAATTCTTAAATGGTAAATGGTTGGATCATGATGAGCTATTCGGTCTTGCTACCAATTTGATCAATTTTAAAGGAGGAAGAAAGTTGATGAATGAAACCATGATAAAATACAATAAGCAGGGTTTAACTGAGTATACAGATAATAATTTCAATATTTTCTCTTACCTCGGAATAGTTTATTATCCCCCAGAACCAATTCATGTTTTTTCTGATAATGACGAGGATAAACACATTTATGATTTAGAAACAGAACTATTAAATCAAAGAGGAAAAATTCAGGTATTAGAAGTAATAAATAAGATTCCATTAAAAGAGGCAGTACAAAAGCTAAAAAATCATTTTGAATATACCCTGAAAAGTACTGAATTAGATAAAATTCATATTCTTAAACTTCCAACTGCCATTGGGAAAACAAGATTATTATCATCTGTTTCTAACGCTACAATATCTTTCCCTACTAATGACTTAAAGCAAGAGGTAACGGCACGAATGAGCGTTCCCTATCAAATGACTCCAAACATTATTAGATTCACTGATGAGCGAATAAATAAATTGATCGACAACTACTATGCAATGGGGCTACATCAAAAAGCTGTGGCTGTTTTGCACAATATCGTTTCAGGTAGATTTACTTATACTGTAAATAGTGAAGATTTAAGTCAAGCTATAGCATACCTTGATCAGCTTGAAAAGTGTATGAAGTCCGAGGAAACAGTTTTAACAACCCATACAAGGGCTGTACATTCGAAGTTTAGTCATGATACATTAATATTTGATGAAGACCCATTAGGATCGTTAGTTCAAATTAACCATGTTAAAATTTCAGATTTATTTGCGATTGGTCTTGCTCTAGAAAAGGGCAGGCAAGATTTAACCAATGTTATAAATATCCTAGAAAGTGCGAACAAAGGAGAAATAAAACTCTCTCCCACTTTACTTATAAATCTTGATGAACTAGTTGATAAGGTATCAGATTCAAAATGGGCCGATTCAAATATTTTCGGTTTTTTCTCTTCTTCCTTCTTTGTTAAGGATTCATTAGATCCGAACCTAATACACTATGTTAATAAAGTAGACTTACCCAAGGATAAGAAAATTATTATTCTCTCTGCTACCATAAATCCAACCATCTACAAATATCTGTTCGGTGATAGAATTGAGGTATTTGATGTTGGGGATGTAGAGCAAAAGGGTAAAATAATACAACATACCAATCGCTCCTGCTCACGTAAAGGGCTTAGGCAATATGCTAAACAGATAAGTGAAGAAGTAGGAGAAAAAAAGGTAATCACGTTTAAATCAATGAAACATGAATTTTCAAATGCCTGTGATGAAATATACTTCGGTAATTGCTCTGGATACGATACACTAGCCGGAGAAGATCTAGTTGTAGTTGGAACCCCACACCGAAATAATGTTGAATATCTATTACTAGCCAAAGTTTTGGGCATCAACTTTAAAACCTCCGATACCACTATGGGGTATAAAGAAATAGAATATAATGGATTTAAATTTATGTTCAACTGCTATGACAATCTTGAACTCAGAGAGATCCAACTGGGATTAATTGAATCTGATTTAATTCAAGCAATTGGAAGAGCTAGAACCTTAAGAACTGATGCAACAGTAGAAGTATATTCGAATTTTCCCCTAAGAATATCTGACAAATTTATCTGGGGTAAAACTTAAATTATTACTGATTAAACATGGATTTAAGTCAAAATAAACAAAAATTTAGTACCATTTGTGTCGTGTTTATCAATATACATAAGACAAGATATTTTGTAGAACTATTCGAAACACACTGTTACTACAAAGTTGGGATATTTACTCTAAAATCGAAATTATGATGCACTGAAATAAAAATAAAAAAAGGATGGTAGAAAGCCATCCTTTTTCAAATCATCACCTAATAATTATTAATTTATAAAGAATAAAACATTACCCCACACGGTTGAATACCAATTGATGGCAAGAAATCATTGTGAAAATACCCGAATATCAAATCATCCGATTGATTAGAAGAAAAATAACTTAATGTAGAGTCCTTTCTTTTTATTGGCTGATCAAAATTAAGTTCCAAAATTGAACTTGATCCAGGTAAACAGTCAGGATAAACCTCTTCAATTAGATCGCATTTAAATTTTATTAAATCATTATCAGAGACCTTAATTCTCATCGTTCTTCTATCCTGGCTTAATTCTAGATCAAGCCCAAGAGAGATTAGTTTCTTTACCGAAGTACGCGGTATTGTGCTAAAATATTCCATATAATTTATTTTTATAAGATAAAATATCACTAAAATCTTAAAAAGTAAACCCTTAAATAATTATGTTTAAAAAAGCACTTTAAATATGGGATTTAGCCAGCAAAAAAAATAGATTTTAAATCAATATTCTTAAAAGAATACTCAATCATCGTCACAGTTGCAATAATTTTTGCTTAAAAAAGTATTGATTTCACGAAGTGTATCATTATAAACATACCAATACAACATAATCGATAATATATATTCTCGATCATAGCTATCTCCCATAAATTCTTTTCCATTTTCTTGGCAATGGTGTATCAGAATAGCTACACCAAACTCTACTTGTTCTCTTGCTAATTGGTGGTTAAAATGCTTTCCATAAACTCCACCTGGGCCATAAAATCTAAATACGTAATCTATAAATTCTTCTTTCATTGTTTTTAAACCTTTTTTTTACTAAAGGATAATTAAAATATGCATATAAAATCTTAAAAAGTAAACACTAAATAAAAGTTTGAATATTTATTAAATAAAAAAAGAAATGAAAAAGAGGAAAATTATCATTATCACGGAGGAACAAGCGAAAAAACTGATTAATCAAATAATTAATGAGTCTAAATTGAACCTTAAACTGAAAAAATATTTATTAAAATAAATATGGTCAATTATTTGACTTTGTCAACTTTTTTCCTTAAATTTTATCATATTAATTAGCAAAAATACTAATGTACTAATATTTCTAATTACTATTTTACTAAGTAATAATATACTAAATGCTAATTTTCTAGGCACTAACTACTATTATACTAAGTAGTTTATTCTAATTTCTTTTCAATAAAAATCAAACTGTGTCAGTATTCCGCTCAAACTAAACCTACCAATGTTAGTTTAATTATTAGCTTCCAAAGTGGTTCTTTCTAATATTCCGAGCATATTCTGCATATTCTACGCAAACTGAGCCACCCTTTATCAATTCTAACCTCCTATTCTAGCGTTTGTGAGCCATAACGGTGTGGTCATTGTAGGCTTCCCCCGAAATAGTTAAGTTTTAAAAATGGACAAATTTTGTAACTTTAAAAACCCGTAAAATAAACTTTATTAAATTCATCAATTATGGAACCTCCAAAGCGATACTTCCACTATACAACAGAAAATAGATTAGAAATAATATTACAAAGTGAAATTATTTTACTGGCAGGCTCTGGCATTGAAAATAAAAATGAAAAACCATGTGCATGGGTGTCCTCCAACCCAAAATGGGAATCTACTGCAACAAAACTGATTAAGAATCAAAAAGGAATAATAACTCAAATGACCTTTGAAGAGCAATTGAAAAACTTTGGTTGTGCGAGAATTGAGGTCGAATCTAAGGGCTTATTACCTTGGAAGACCATTCGAAAAATTGCTAAAATCAAACCAACGATGGCAGATGCAATGGAATCCTCAGGTATTCGAATTGGAGGAAATCCTTCTGAATGGTTTGGAAGTTTTTCTCCTATTGATATTAATCGATGGATTAGAGCAGAAATTTTTAGAGACGGGGAATGGGTTGAATATGAAGTATTTGAAGAAAAATAACTTTTTTTGAGAATAAAGATAGTCCCTTTTCTGCTGAGAGCAAATTCCGCTCAAACTGAGCTACCCTTTATCAATTCTAACCTCCCATTCCGCCGTTAGAGAGCCACTTGGATGTAACCGTGACCTAATAGCTCAAAGTTGCGCACATAATCATTTAATGCTAATTTACAGTTCAATTCCAACCACATGCCAACGTATACATTCAAAATAAATCTAATAAACACGGAACCCTTGGTTTCAAGAACCATTAAGGTATGCTCAGAGACTACTCTATATCTGATGCATCATATCATTCAAACCGCTATGGGCTGGGAAAATCGTCATTTGTATGAGTTCTCCATCAATAACTTACGTTTTGCAGATAGTAGACTTGTCGACGAGGAATATGGGGATATGACAGATGTTAAGACGGTCCTATTGGAGGATGTTTTTCCCAAAATTGGGACGTCAGCTATTTACCTTTATGATTTTGGAGATGGGTGGAAGCACAAACTCGAACTAATTGAAATAAGCAATGCTCCGCAAAATGAATTGTTGCCGTCTTTTGTTTCAGGCCAAAATGCATGTCCACCAGAAGACTGCGGAGGCGTTAATCGCTACAGAGAAATTATTGAGATTTTAGCTGATTCTACGCATGAAGAATATGAAATCATAGTGGATTGGTTAGGTCCAAAATTTAATCCTGTTGCATTTAATAAATTAACAATTGAGAGAGGGCTAGGAATTTTGGGAGCTAAAATCAAGGCATATGAAAAAGGCTTCAAATAAACTCTTAATCCATTAAAACGTAAAAACCCACCAAGTGGTGGGTCATTTAATTTATAAGTTTAAAAGTATTCTAGTGACTAACTCCCTTACTAAATAATACATTAGTGAAGGTCTTGATAATAATCTCAATATCAAAAAGTGTAGATCTTTTATATAGGTATTCTTGCTCTAATTGAACCTTCTTTTCTATAGTGATATCATCTCTACCATTAATCTGTGCCCAACCCGTAATTCCAGGCTTTAACTTATCTACGCCTGTTGCTACTCTTAATGTCATTAAATCGTCTTGATTATATAGTGCAGGTCTAGGGCCCACGAATACCATTTCTCCTTTGATGATGTTAATGAGGTTTGGTAATTCGTCCAAACTCAATTTACGCAACACTCCTCCTATTCTCAACAAATAAGATGCAGGGTTTTCTAATAAATGCGTTGCTACATTAGGTGTATTCTTCTTCATGCTCCTAAACTTATAGATGTAAAAGAAAATGTAATTTACGCCTACCCTTTTTTGTTTGAATAATATGGGCGACCCGTCTTCTATGAATATGGCCAAAGTCACAGCAAGAAAGATTGGCGACAGAATTACGAGAATGATGAGGGCGAATAAACGATTAAGCATAGTCCGTAAAAGATTTAAATGTTTGCATTAATCCCTCTTTTGATGAGACGGGAAATTGCTTACCTAAGGCTTCTTTAATCTTTGTATTACTTACTATGTAGCTCTCTGTAAGTTTCTGTAAGCGTTCGGAATTTAGCGGTAATTTTAAAAAATCTCCTATACGTGCTAGTACCTTTATGAAGTTTTTATTAAAATTCAAAATCTTTGCTTTCTTTTCCTTTGATTCGGCAATCATTTTAATTACTTCATTCGTAGATAATGGAACATCATCTGCTACATTATACACTCCAGATGGGATATCTTCTCTTTCTATTAACTCTTTAATTATAAAACAAAGATTTTCAATGGAGAGGTAAGACCGAGAGTTTTCGAATAAACCTAAGGGCCATGGAAAACCATTAGAAACTAAACCGTATAATAGATTAAGATTCCCCTTATTCCCTGGACCATGAATCATACACGGACGTAAAATATAGACTCTTTTTTTTTCAGGAATTGGCTGCGAAAGAATATATTTTTCTGCTAACAGTTTACTTTTACCATAATGAGTAATTGGATTAGGAATAGCGTCCTCTAACAATACTTCATTTACCTTGTCAGCTAGAGCTTTAACTGAACTAAGAGTTATAAATACTTTAGCATTAGATGCTAAAAAAGCATCATAAATTTGTTTAGAAAAGTCAGTATTTACCTTATAATATTCCTCCGATGTTAAAGTTTTTTTTAGATCATGTGCTATCCCTGCACAATTTATTACTACATTAGAATTAATATCAAGATTTTGATTTCTAGTATGAAGTATTAATTCGCTTTTAATAAAATAATTAGTGAGCGCCTTACCTACGAATCCATTTGATCCAGTGATAAATATTTTCAAAATACTTAAATTTGATTATTGTATGGCTGATAAAAAACAATTTGAGCACCACCACTTTCAAGCTTAAAATCAACTTTTTGCAAGTTAGATAATGCATTTATAATTTTATTATGCTTTTCAGGAGGAGCAAAAAACATTATAAAGCCTCCATTACCAGCACCCAAAAGTTTTCCTCCTGTAGCACCATTTTTTAAGCCTTCTTTGTACCATGAGTCAATTTGAATGTCAGAAATACCATTTGTCAATTGTGTTTTTAAAGCCCAATTTTCATGTAAAATTTGACCGAAATTTTTGATTGAATTACTTTCAAGTTCAGCTTTTAATTCAAATGATAACTCTACCATTCTACGCAATAGTAATTTCTTACTCAAAGAAACAGTCTCTTTGGATTGCTTTGCTAATAAAGCAGAAGCACTTCTTGTCCTTCCAGTAAAAAAAACTAATGTATGGTCTTCAATTTCTTTATGTAGATTAGGACTACAAATTATTGGTTCTACAGAAACTGCTTCATTGGGGTAAAATTTTATTAAATTTATTCCTCCATATGCAGCTGCATATTGATCTTGTTTCCCTATAGGTTCGTTGCATTTAATTATTTCAATTTCACAAGCTTCTTTTGCAAGTTGATCTTTGGATACATATTGATTTTTATAAGCGTAAAGTGCGTTTAATAAACCAACAGTAAAGGAACTAGATGATCCAAGGCCGGATCCCTTTGATGGAATATCCGCTAATGATGCAATTTCTAATCCTCCTTTAATATCAAGAAAGGATAAAACTTGTTTAAAAATTGGATGTTCGATATCATTTACTGAAGATACTTCTTCGGTTTTACTATAATTCAATCTTATGTTGCCGTCAAACTTAGGATTTAAAGCAATGTAGACGTATTTATTAATGCTTGTTGAGAGCACAGCTCCCAACTCATCTTGATAAAAAGATGGCAAATCACTTCCCCCGCCTACCCAACTCATTCTAAGTGGTGTTTTACTAATTATCATATTTACTAAGTGGTAATTTTAAAAGTTGCATTTTTAGAACTATGATACACTTCTTGTACTTCTTCATTAGCTCTGGATTTTAACGTCTTTTGTAAAATTTCAAAATTTGTATTTCTCCATGAATAATCTAAATATAATCTATTTTCTCTTTCATTTTTCTCAACATCCATAAAAATACAATTATTTGATAATTTACATAAATCATCATCCATAAGAGCAACTACTCCTTCTAAAACAATTATATCATTAGGGCCAATTGAAATACATTTACTTTTATCAGTTTCTCTAATAAATCGATTATAAATTGGAACATTAATTTGATGTCTTTCTATACTTTTAATTATTGGGATAAACAAAGATAATACCGCGGGTAAATTATATCTTTTTAATACTCCCTCACCTTCAACTCTATCTTTTAAAGGAAATAGCCATCCGTCTAATGATATTACATGAATATTTTTGCCTGATAATCGTAATAAGTGATTAATAATTTGAGCCACTGTGCTCTTACCGGATCTTGCAGGGCCTCCAACTAAGATTAAACGACTTTCATTTAATGAGTTTAAGATTGGGAATAATTTATTCACTAATTTATTGTAATCAAATAAGCAAAAATCAACTGCATTTAACAAATTTGGAAAAATAAAGTCAGGTTCTATGTTATACTTGGAATCGTTACCTGCGTGACCTGTTCTTACTAAGATTGTTTTCATCCCAGATAATTTACCAGCTTTAATGTCAGATGTAGAATCGCCAATAAACCATGAAGAAGATCTATCAATATACAATTCATTAACTGCATTATCAATTAATCCTGTTTTAGGTTTTCTACAATTGCATTCTATTTTAAATTTTGAAACTTCACCTTCAAAACCAGACTCGGGATGATGTGGACAATAATATATCTTGTCAATATAAGCACCCTTTAATCCCAAATCGTAATCCATTTTTTTATGTATTTCATTAAGTCCTTCTTCTGTCAAATCACCTCTCGCAATAACTGGTTGATTTGTAATACAAACTGCTAAATGACCACTTTGATTAATTTTCTTAATTGCAACAGCTACGTCATCTAATAATTCAAAATCTTCTGGTTTTTTTAAATAATTAACTTCCTTATTAATAGTTCCGTCTCTATCTAAGAAAATTGTTGACCTTAAATTTCTAAATGAAAGTTTCTCTGGTAAAGCATAAAAAATGTCTTTTTCTACCTTATCTAAGCGATTAGGAGTTCCCATATCTTTAATATATTCTTGAGTTCTATATGAATAAATTAAATGATTTTTTTCTAAAATTGCAGGGAAGATATCTTTAGCTAAATCAAATTTGCCTTGAATAGGTATAAAATCGCTGATAAATTTTTTATTGAAAATGTATAATGCAGCATTAACTAGATTATTAAAGTATTTACCATCTTCATGCGGATATGAGTGTATTTTAACGACTTCGTTTCTTGAATTTACTTCTACTAAATCAGAATCATGTGGATGATCGTTTGGATGAACTAGCAAGGTGGCATTAGATTCTTTTTTGTGATGATACTCAATAAACATATCTAAATCTACATCTACGTAAGTATCACCATAAAATACAATAAATTCTTCATCCATATAATTTAATGAATCATAAAGTGCCCCAGCTGTTCCTCTTGCGTTTTCTTCTATTATATAATTCAAAGAAACACCCCATTTACTTCCATCTCCAAAATATGATGAAATTACTTCGTATTCATAATGTACAAGTAGAGAAATATTTAATAAATTAAATTTTTTACATAATAGAATTTGGTATTCCAAAACTGGCTTTCCCAATAATAAAGCCATAGGTTTAGGTATATTACCTGTCCTAGATTTTAATCTTGAGCCCATTCCTCCGGCTAAAATTGCAACTTTACTAATCATGTTGAAAAATTAAGATTTTAAAATAATTTCATCAATTGCCTTGATCACAGCTTCAGATGATCCCAACTTTGGTTTCCAACCAAAGGATTGTAATAATTCTGTTGAATAAATAAATCTTGGAACGTCTCCAACCCAACCTTTATTACCAATACCATATATTATTAATGCATTAGGGTTTATTTTGTTAATTACCTGATTTGCGATCCAATTAACAGTTACACCTTCATCTATGGGTCCAATATTAACAACATTCATTTTCTTATCAACTTGATGTTTAATAATTAATAGCATAGCATCAATCAGGTCAGAAACATGTAAATAAGATTTTTGTTGAGTTCCATCCCCTAAAACGTTTAGTTCATTGTTATTTTTCAATAATTTAAAAACAAAATCTAGAATCACTCCATGTGTAGCTGGGACACCTACAACATTTGGAAATCGAAAAATATTAGCTCTATCTAAGTAACTTTCACAAGCTGCAGATATTTGGGCTTCAGAAGCCAATTTCATGGCTCCATAATTTGAAATTGGTTGAAGAGGGCCAATATTTTCAGTTATTGCTACTTGTCCTAAATCTCCATAGATTGCAGAGCTTGAAGCAAAATGAATTGTTTTAACATTAAATTTTTTCATTGATCTCAATACTTCAAAAGTTGTCATAAAAGTATTTTTTAGGTCAACTATCGGATTCAAAACTCCTGCGGGAATATCTGAATTAGCAGCTAAATGCCATACTTCATCAATTTGACAAAATTTCGTTGCAATATTAAAAGCATCATCACAAGAAAAAGAGACATCAAATTCAATAAATTTAAATTCTTTTTGGTCAACATATGCATCAAGAAACTCTTTTCTTCCTCTAGAAAGATCATCTATAACAGTTACGAGATTCCCAATTGACAATAACTTTTTTACTAAATTAGTGCCTATAAAACCAGCTCCGCCAACAATGAGTGAATGTTTTCTCATTTTTATTATATTATGGATGATTTATAAACTTAGTTTTACTAAATATTTCTAAATATTTAGTACATATGACAGACTTATTATGTGTATTTATCACCCAATCTCTAGAAATTTCTGTAATTTTTGAAAAAGATGCATTATCTAAATTCAAGGAATTTTCTATAGAAAATAATATAGACTCTACAGAATATTCACAACAAAATGTAATCATTTGGTCAGAGATGGCATCAAAACAGCCTGATACTTTTGTAGTAATAACAATTGAACAATTTAATTGTGCTTCTAATAAAATCATTGGTAATCCTTCGCCATAAATACTTGGGAGCAAAACTATTGATGTAATATTTAAAAGTTGTCTTTTCTTCGATTCACTAACTTCGCCATGGTAAATAATTCCAGGATGAGAAATTGATCTAAAAAATATTTCTTTCTCTATATCATTCAAACTCATTTCTCCAGCAATATTTAAAATTATATCAGGTTTTGATTCAAAAGCTACTTTGAAGGCTTCTATTATTAAAAATATCCCCTTTTCATTTATAATTCTAGAAAGGTATAAAAGTTCATTTCGTTTTTTACATGTTACAAAATCAATATCAGTATTAATGCCTTCAGATGCTATTTGGAAAACCTTATTTTCACCAAAGCATTCATACAAAAAATTAAAATTATCAACATTCATCGCAATAATATTATTTGATCGGGACACGAAAAAACGAAATAAATGATGTAATATAGACTTTTTATTAGTTAATTTTATTGAATAGCTACCCAGCCCTGAAACTACAGTTGAAAGTTTATACTTAAAAAATATCTGCAAAAAACCACAATAAATGTTATTTTTCGGTGCAAATGAAATTATATGTGTAGGTTTTAGTCTAAAAAAAATTAATACTAATCTTAAGAATATTATAATTTCGAAGGAGATGCCTTTACGGTTATATGCCCCTTCCCAAAGAATTTGATTTTCTTGAATTTCAGAAAAGTTATCTCCTACAAAATAAACTTTATCAAAACGATTTGTCAATGTTTTATACAAATCGTTTCGTATTCTTACGTTTTGGATATTACTAGAAGACAGTATGAAACATTTAGATTGCATATTTTATATTTATAATTAATTATTTTTGAGATCCGTTATATTCTAATAAATATTTTTTGTAATCATAATTAATTTTAGGATAATTAGAAATTTTTGTACCTATAAAAAAAACGCCGCAAGCCCCATCTTCATTAAAATGATTGTCTATGATGTTATCTAAGAATCTTAAGTAAAAAAAGAACAATCGAAATATTTTACCTACTAATCTGGATCTGAATAATCCTGCAAATAATATCTCAATAGTCCAAAGTAATTTTGTTCCTATTCCTCCATTATATCCTGTTTTATTTTTTTCAAAATCTTTAAATAAGATTCTATGACCTAGCACAGTATATCGAGTAAAATCATATTGCACCTTCATGGACATGTTGTAAAAATGGAGTTTCTGCATAAACCATTCCGTTAATTTTAAGAACTCTATTTATCTCTTTAACAACTACATGAGGTGAAACAACATGTTCAAGAACTGCTTGTATAATAACTAAATCAAATATATTATCCTTCATTGGAATCGAATGAGCATCAGCAATAAAATTAATATTTGCAGAATTATATATGTCGAAAGAAAATATGTTATCTTTATTTTTGTTTATAAATTTATTCATTCCAGAACCAATTGTACCACCTCCTATAATTAAAATTTTTGAATTATTATTTAAATATGAATTTAAATATGTAAGATTTTTAATAGTAACTGAACCAGAGCCATGTATAATAGTCTTTACAAAAGAATGTAATTTTGATGGAAATGTCTTCCTTTTAACAATACTATCACCGCTTAATTTTATTAAAACTTCTTTACTTAAAACTGAATTTTCAAAGTCAACTAATACGTACTTATTATCTATACTATAAAATTCTTCTGTCCAATTTATACAAATAATATTAGAACATTTAAGTTTAATTCCATCATAATCTAATTTATTATGGCATTTCGGACAAATTAGTAAATTAATAAGTTCTTTCATCTGTATATATTTTATTCCAAATTTTATTGTACTTTTCTATCATATCTTCTTGATTAAAAGATTCAGATATTTTTTTTCTTAGTAAAAATTTCCTGTCTGAATTTTGTACATTTATTTTATAATTATTAAAAAAATTGTAAAATGATTCTAGTAAGATTTCTGAATTATTTACTGGAACAATTTGTCCGAATCCCTTAGTAATAAATTCATTACAAAGTCCAACATCTGTTGAGATAACCTCGATACCGCAAGCAAGGCATTCAGCTGTAATATTACCAAAAGATTCTGAATTGCTAGTCAATACATGAAGGTCTAAAGCATTTATATATTCTTCAATATTATCTACAGACCCAATTAAAAAACAATTATCAAGTAAATTATTTTCTTCTAATTGGTTAATTAAATCATTATTATCATTAGTTATCGAATCTCCAGCTAAAAGTATTTTACAATTATATTTAAAATTTTTATTCATAAATTTATTTAATGTGTTAAATAATAACTTATGATTTTTATTTATATCCCATCTTGCAATCATTCCAATTAAAATTGTGCTATCTGAAATTCCAAGTTGGGTCCTAATTTTCAATCTTGCTTCCAAATTGGGAGAAAACTTTTTAATATCAATGCCATTATTGATTATAAACATTTTATTGCTTTTGAAGCCTAAATCTATGTGTGAAGACATGGCAACTTCTGAACAACAAATTATTTTTTTTGGAATAAAAAATGAAAGATAACTTAGAATTTTGACTATAAAAATAGTTGAAGCTTTAGTTGTTTTTGCATTTAAATAAGTACTATGTATGCCATATATAACATTTGATCTGAGAAAAATTGATGCTAAAGTAATGGCTAGGTCTGCATGGTACATCCAACTTTGTAGAATGTTTGGATTTTCTGTTTTAATAATTTTTCTCAATTGTAACAAACCATTTATATATGAAAATGGAGAAGTAATATTTAAAGTATAAACAGAAATACCGAATTGATAAAATTTAGTAACATAGTACTGGTTTTTATCTCCCAATGAAACAATAACATGATTGATTTTACTATTCGATATTACGATTCGATATAAAATTGCTTCTGCGCCACCATTTTTTAAACCGGAAATAACGTGTAATACTTTCATAATAAATATATCGAAATTTTTCTTAGAAATTTTTATTCATACTAGTACATAGTGGTCAATAAATAATATTAGTATGAAGTAATTTATTCAAAAAAATAATTTAAAACTTTTTTTAATATAAAAAGATTGACTTTAATTTGAATAAAAAATAATTGAGACTATTATTATATTTTCATTTACACTTTAGGTCTTGATTACATCAACTCTAGTAATTGGAAATTAATTCATCTTTCATATAATAAAAATCAAATTGAAGTTCTATATAATTAGAGTCTTTTACCCCTAATTCCAATAAAGTAATCAGACTAAAATAAATTTATTTTGAAAAATTAAAAACATTAAGAAATTATTGCACAATTGATTTTTTTTGTATACTAGATATCCAATATTTTTTCAAAAGTGGATATAATGCGAATCCAAGTAAAAATTGAAATGACGGTGCTTCAAGATAAGGAATAGCAAATTGACTTAACACTAAAGAAAATAAAAATATTCCAAATTCTCTAGTATTTTTCCGTCTTACTTTCTTAAATAATATAGCCCTCTTTAAATAAAATAAAGTAATAAATAAGACGCTAAAAAGTAGTGGTATTAAAAATTCGCTTTTGAGAATTAAAGATATTTGAGAATAAGAAGAATCTTCACTAAACGAAAGACCAACTTGTGAAACTTGATCAAAAAGAATATCATTTATACCTGAAAATCCTAGGGCATTTGCAATATCTAAACCTCTAGTCAAAGTGCTCATTAGAAATTTAGATTCTCCAAAGTTTACTTTAAAAAGACCTGGGAAAAAAAAGTAATATAAACTTAAGAAGGTGAATAACATAATTAAAAGCTTTAATGATTTAATTCTCCAAACTCTTCCTACAAACAAAAAACCATAAATATATAGAAGAAGAGTTCCAAAGAAAGCCATAAAACTCATTGTTAAAACTAAAATGCAAATAACAACTAAGTCCGAATATCGAACATTAACTGTTTTTGTTGTTATTAGATTAAGAACAACACCAATTAAAACAAAAATTGATAAAATGTTATTAGCATTTAACAATCCACTTGGCCTACCTTGACCTATCTGATAGTTCAATTCATCTAGTTCTATAAACAAAGTTGGATATACTGGGATTAACTTAAAAGTGCCAATTTCCGAAAGATCTAAAACATCAATTGAATGTGCATAATCAGTATTCCATTGCATAAAAATTGAAGAAACTCCTGTGATTTGGCAAATCATAAATGGAATAGAAATTAAAAAAAAAAGTATTATTTGTTTATAAAGTAGTTTAGGATTTTCTCCATATATTTTGCCTCCAACTATAAAAAATATTCCTCCCAAACTAATTGTTTTTAGTCCGTCAAGTAAATAACTCTCTAAAAACAAATTTGTTAAATGAAAAAATAAACTCAAAATTATTAATGCATAACTTAATATTTTATATTGAGTATTTATTATAATATATGTTGAAATAATTATAATAAAGTAAAATATAAATTGCCCTATACTAATTCCAAGAATATTCCATGTATTTGCGCTAGTAGTTATATTAACTAAAAAAAGAGGAAATAGTAACTTTTCCAATATTTTAGTTTTAGATATTCTCATGATGTCTTATTGTATAGAAATTTTAAATATGAAAGATAAATTATATATTATTTTGAACTTTATTATTATCAATATGTAATTTATAATATATTTTGCTTTGTAGAAATAAACAATTGATTATAAAAATAATTTTGTAGCATTACTAAAAAATCTTTTTATAATTAAGTTGATTGAATTATATAAAAGAAAAGCAGTTAAACGTAAAATAGATTTATTATTTTTCTTTTGATATAATTTTGCTATTTTGTAAACTAAAAATAATTCTTTTATAAAGAAGAATAATCCCAAGTTTCTATTTCCAGAAAAATCTATTGAACATACAGCGTTTCCTGCACGATGCAAATGAATTCCTTTTTCTCGTAATAAATCAGAATGAAAAATATCTTCCCAATAAGCTTTTCCAGAAAAAGGATAATAATTATCCAATACTAAATTTTCCTTTTTATGTAGAATACACCCACCTGGTAACCATTCAGTAAATAGATATTTTTCTGGTTTCTCAGGCAATCCCATATAAATACCGGCCTTAGATAATTTACCGGGTATACAGCCATCAAAACCATTTAAAATATAAAAGGGAATCTTTTCGAAATGCGTCATGTTATTATTATCGTTGTAAAGATAAGAGTGATATCTGCCACTTAATCTATCTACTAACTTTGGTCCTACAGAAGAACCTGGATATTCTAAAATAAAATTCACTAAATTTTCTAGACAATTTTTTTCAAGGTGTATATCATCATCTAATTGCAAAACAAGATCATTTTTTGCTATTTTGAATCCAAATGCCCTCTGAGCAACTTGACCTCTAAATTTAGTTTTGACTATTTTAATATTATCAAAAATAAACGATGGAACTTTATAAGCATTTTCATTTGGTATACAAACTAAAATCTCATCAGCCAAATAAGTGCCAGAATTTAATATCTTAATTGTTTCCTCTAAACAAATTCCTCCAAGGGTAGGGATAACAACAGTTACTTTACTCTCCATATTCATATTAATATAACTAGAAATTATTTACAAGATTTGTTTATAAATTAAAAGCATATTGTAAGCTAAACTTAGATGATCTAATTCAAAATAGACTGTCCTAAGCATTTAATATTTTTATTAACTTATTATTAAGTACATTGATATCAAGAGGAGAAAATCTTTGTATACATATTTCTATTGCTAAATTATGATTATTAGAAAACATTTTAAAACCTGATTGAATATCTTTATTTATAACTTCAACTAATTCTTGAGGTCTATCTAGTATTATTCTCCACTCTTTAAGATTGAAAAGGGGGTCTATTGTTAATTCACCATTAATCCGTAAATAAAAAGGCCTCAAACCACAGGATATTGCTTTAAATATAGCTGTGGTTCCTCTATACAAAACCCAGTTAGATAACTCGATATCTTTCTCTAGGGATTGTTCTGATAATATGATGTTTCTAGGTAAATTAATAAAAAGATTTTCTCTAGATTTTAAATCTCTAAAACTTACACCAGGATGAAGGCGCCATATAAAATATATATGTGGATGTAATAATGCACACTCATAGGAAAATCTGAATAATATAAGACATTCGGTTGTTATTCCTTCAGGGATAACTAAACAAAAAAATGGGCTGTTTTTATTTAATTTTCTTTTATTTGAGTTGATTAAACCTCTATTTGAGCCTAGTACTTCAATCTCGGTTTTAGCAAAAATTTTCAGTTTACTAAGTTCTTCTTTGCATTCAATTCCCGATGTAAAAATTATATCAGGGTTATATATGGGCTTTAATTGTAACTTTATCGCATTAGATAATCTAAATGTACCAGTATGCTGATAAGAAATACAAACAATATTTGGATTTATAGATCTTGCTGCGGCCATTAAAATTCTCTCATAAGCATGACCTTCATATAGTGAAACTATAGTTTTAGGATTAGATACAAGAACAAGATTTCTAACTTGTTCATACAATCTTAACATCGCTTGGGTTTCTCCATTAAAAATTACATTAGAAGCATAATTATAGATATCTTTCGTAAAATTATCTGAGTTTAAATTTGAATTAGATTTTAATTTTCGGGATTCTTTATGTAACAATTTACGAATGGAGAGCTCCTTAAAAAAAGTTAGTGTATTAGTGAAATACACTTTAGGGTACGAGGTCGAAATAATTGATTTTTGAATGTTTGTGTCTTTGAAATCCAAATTGTTAATGTAGCCTAACAGAACACTGTAATTGCTTTTAATTAACTCTGATGGAATATTAACAAAATAAAAATCATCAATATTTGAAAGCTGAGAAGAATTTAAAATATGTGAAATAAATAGACAATCCACTTCAGGCTGTATTACATCATCTGTATACCAATACGAATTATGTAAAAAAAATGAGCGATATATTTGTCTTACCCATGTTAAGTAATTCTTTATATACTTAATTAAATTTTCATATATCTCGTAAATAAACGCTTTTTTATGAAATATATCTTTATATCGTTCTAAAAAAACAGGATGCTCTCTTATTAGATACAACCACGGTATAGCAACAACTACCAATGTAGACATCTTTGAATTCAATATATTATTGAATTCTCTACAAAGTCGATTATATTGATTTTGATTTATAAGTTTGAAATTAGAATTCATTTAAAAATGCAATTACTGTACACGGCGAACCATCAGCATCTTTAATCAATAATGGTGAAATTATTATTCTACGAGGAGAATCATTTATTTGAGTAAGATTCATATCTTCTAGGATAAGAATATCATTTTCTATCAAAAATGAAATATGTGCCTTTTTCCCCTCAAATCTATCCAACTTGCTTGTAAGTGAAATTAAATCAAATCCGAAAACGCGCAAATATGGAAAAGTTGACCTTAATAGATTTCCGTATGAAGCGGGTATAACAGGCTGTGATTGCCAATATGATTCATGTCCTCTTTTAGTTCCGAATCCAGTTTTAAGAATTAAAATTTCAATATCCGAAGGAAGACCTTTTATCATATTAGGTAATTCATCTATTGAACATGATAAAAACCCAATTTTTTTAAATACCCAAAATTCACTTGAATAATCGGAACAAGTGTTTCCGTTGTTAGAGAAATGACGAGGAAAGTCTATGTGGGTACCAGAATGATTTGGCAAATTAATAACACATTCGTTTGTGGTATCTCCATTTTCAATCACCTTAATTCGATTAAAACTTATTAAATCTGATTTACCGCCATAAACTGGTGTTAGTAAATCGTAATAGTATGATAAAAAAACAATTTTATCCATTTATTATAATAATATCTTAGACACTTTGTTAAAAATATTCGAGTTAGATGCCAATACTTCATACTGAAATGGTTTACTCATTTTTTTTAACTCATACAACCCTCCAGCAGCTTCTACGATTGCTAGACCTGCCGCAATATCCCATAAATAAATTCCTTTTTCATAGTAAACATCGAATATTCCTTCAGCTACTAAACATAACATCAAACTTGCGCATCCCAATGCTCTAATTTTTTTAAATCTCTGTACGTTATTTACAAACGATTGAAGGTCACTTGAATTATAAGATGCTCCTGAAGGGAATCCTGTGACAAGTACAGAATTACAAATCTCAGATTCTTCAGAAACTTTAATCTCTAAATTATTTTTACTCGCCTTATTAATAAGGTTAGTACTAAAAAAAATATTTTTAGAAATATCTAAAACGAAACCATGAACGGGAATAAAATTTTCAACAAATGCTACGGAAATTGAATAAAATGGAAAATTTCTAGTGAAATTAAGAGTGCCATCTAACGGATCTAAAATCCAACCACAACTTATATTCTCATGTAACTTTGACTCTTCTGATAGTACAGGAAATTCGGTTTTTTTAAGAGCATCAAAAATAAATTCATTCATTCTATGATCTACAACAGTTTTAATGTCTTTAAATTCGTTAGTTAAAACTCCTGGATTACTTAAATGCACCAATGCAATTTCTCTTGCGTCTTCAAGTATTTGTTTAACTAAATCAATATGTTTTTGAGTTAACATTTATATTGAATAAATTAATTTAAAATATTATTTGGATTTGATATATTATATTTATTACGCCAAATCTCATCACTAAAATATATATTGTATACCAACTTCATTGTTTCTAAAGCATCATTACTAGTCCCTGATAAAATAGGCTTATTATCAATTATCGCTGAAGCAAATTCAAAAATCTCATCTTTCCATGAATTATCTTCTAAAAATCTAGTTGTTGTTTGCTCCATTTGTCCATTATCAGATTCCTCATTAATTGTCCCAATAATAATTTTTTCCTCTCCATAGCTTTTTGAACCTGATAAAATACCATGAAGTTCAATATATCCTTTTGTAAGAGAAATTTCAAGACTAAACTTATGTTGCCATTGTGTCGCAGAAGAATGAATCATTGCTACTCTCCCTATGCTATCTTTCATAATTGCAAAAGCATTATCTTCGACATCATGATTCCAAAAATCATTTGAAACAAAGCTTTTAACCTCAACAAAATATCCGCAAAATAACCTCATTAGGTCTAGCATATGAATACCTTGGTCTAATAAGATTCCTCCACCCGCCAACTTTCGACTAGATCGCCATCCCCCTGAAAATGGGATGACACGACTTTTCCCATATACACCTCGTAAGTTAACTATATCTCCTAATTCTCCAGATAGAATTATTTTCAACGCCAACTTTACAGAATCATGATATCTATGATTAAATCCATATTTCAACTTCAAAGATGGATTCGCTTTTTCAACGCTAATGACTTTCTGTATTTCTTCTACATTCATCCCAGGAGGCTTTTCACAAAATACATGTAAATTTTTATTCAATCCCGCCATTGTAACTTCAGCAGCAATATTATTTGTAAGACAAACAAATAATATATCTAATTCTTCGCAATTTAATAAATCTTTATAATTGCTATAACTTGATACTTCTGATAAATTGTTGTTCTCAACTTCAAAATTTTGATCGCATATAGCTACTACTTTTAATTTGGGGTGTGAGTCAATAAATAAATGTCTCCTTTTTCCAACTATTCCATATCCAGCTATTCCAACTCTTAATTTATCCATAAAATTTATTTAGTTGTTTGTTTTTTAAAATTAAGTAAATGATCAAGCGCTGACATCCCCATCGCAACTACAGCTTCATAAGAATTCCCTCCTATATGAGGAGTACATATAAAATTATTTTGCTTTAATAAGTCCAAATCATTTGGAGGCTCTTCATTATATACGTCCAAAGCTGCTCCAGATATTAGACCTTTTTCAAGTGCCTCCTTCAAATCAATTTCATTAATTATACCACCTCTCGCAGTATTTATAATGATAGAAGATGGCTTCATTATTTCAAAAACAGAACTATTAATAAGATTTTTAGTTTCACTTGTTAGGGGAGTATGAATAGAGATGATATCTGCCTCTCTAAACATATAGTCTTTAGAAACTTGTTGCAAATCAAAACTTTCATTAATATTTTCTAAGTTAATTATATCATTAACAATTATCTTACATCCAAATGGTTCCAATAATTTTACAAGTTCTTTCCCTATATTCCCAAAGCCTATAATTCCGACTGTTTTACCTGATAATTGAGTTCCTCCATTCTTATTCCACAATCCATCCTTTAATTGATTCGATGTAACAAAAAGATTTCGAGATAATGCTATCATAAAACCTATAGCCATTTCTGCTACCGATCGCTTGTTTACACCTCCTGTCCACCCAACCAAAATATTTCTTTTTATACAAGCATCAATATCAATGTTATCAATACCTACTCCAAACTTAGCAATCATTTTTAGATTGGGAAGTTTCGATAGTAAATCATCATCAATTTTTTCGAGTCCAACTACGATAGCTTCTGCATCTGAGAAATATTCAATTGTTTCTGGATAATTTATTCTAGTACCTTTTGAATTAAATTCTGCATCTGGAAATTCCTCAAGCAATCTCTCTACAAGAAAATTATTTTTTGAAAATGCAATATTTGCTACTTTTACCTTCATAGTTAAACATTCTTATATTTTGGAAAAACTTTGTCATGTTTCATTTTTAATTCTACTCTGTTTAAATCATCGGGGATATCAATTGCATCAACCTCAAAAGTCGTTTCAACCATATTTATAGTAATCCCATTTTCTAAAAAACGATTCATATCTACTGATTCAATAATTTCAAGTTCTGAAGGAGCAAGTTCGACAAAACGTAATAACGCTTGGCGAGTAAATCCAATAAGACCTAATTGACGATAATAGTTAATGTTGCCGTTAAATTTTTCCGATGATGGAATTGGCTCTCTGGACATATACAAGGCATTTCCTTCAATAGAATTAACGACCTTAACATTATTCGAATTATTGATTTCATCTTTAGATTTCAGAGATACCATTAGATTTGAAACTTGACTTTTTCCTTCAATTAAGGGAGCAGCAACCTGTTTAATCATCTCCGGGTCTATTAAAGGCTCGTCACCTTGAATCATAATAATAATATCATATTTAACACCAGGATTGGCCCTTTCTATTTCTATAAGAGCTTCCGCCGTTCTTTCGGTAGCACGTTCGTGCTTATCTGAAGTCATAACTGCTGTGCCCCCAATTGAATTTATATAGTCTAAAATTGAAAAATCACAAGTTGCAACAATCGTTTCATCCAATAAATCACACAATTTGCTCCTTAAATAGCAATGTTCAACCATTGGCATTCCCAAAATCTTTACCATTGGCTTGTTTGGAAATCTACTTGCAGCCATCCTAGCTGGAATTACCCCGAGAATTTTCATGTTTTTCGTAATTTTAATTGATTTCTAATCATTTGTCCTAAAAAATTTAAATCAAAACTAAATGCTATAAAATTATACCCATTATTAATCTTATCATTAACTAAATTAAAATCAGGTGGAACTATATGGAAACCAATAAGCTTATCATACCTTTTGGCTATAATTTCATATCTTTTAATTAACTCAATAACTTCAGGGTCATCCCAACAACCAGGTTTTCCGATTGAGCCAGATAAATCATAAGGTCCAATAAAAGTGCCATCTATACCTTCTAGATTAAGTATTAAGTCTAGTTCATCAATTGCCTTAAAGTGTTCGATCTGAACAATTAATTTTATATTATTTAATGTTTCGTTTTTATATTTATTAAAACTAAAGCCATAACCCTGAGCTCGAGCCAGTCCAACTCCCCTAGTGCCGATTGGAGGGTATTTTACAGCATTTAAAGCTTTTAATGCCTCTTGTGATGAATTAACTGAAGGTACAATGATTCCATCAGGTCCTGCATCAAGAACTCGTTTAATTATAAGCGGATTATTTTCACCAACTCTTACATAAGCTTTCAAACCTTTTCCCTGGATTGCTATAATTAAATTTAACATTTCAGAATAATCGATTGTAGTATGTTCCAGATCAATACACAACCAATCGAAACCTGAATCTGCCATTACTTCAACAATAGAAGAATGAGCAATTGTAATCCATGACCCAATTGTACAATTATTAAAATTATTCATATATGTAAATTAAAACTATACATTACTATCGAATCCAAATTTGATTTGGAGATCCATCTCTTCCTTTTAAATATTCAGAATTAAATGACATTTTTTTTAAGCCAGATTTTTCCAACACATCTTCACAAGTTAATTTTCTAATTTCCCAATTTTCCGATATTTCAATTAATAACCCTTTAATTCTACACAAAACATCAGTAGCACCCTGTAATATTAATAATTCAATACCATCAACATCAATTTTCACATAATCAGGAAAATCTAGTTTTAAATTTTGAACAGCCTCATCTAAAGAGATTGAAAAAATTGGATATTTATATATAATTTTCATTTCTTCGCCATTTTCACCATATGTTTTATCAAATGTTGACAAGGCCCCACCCCAATTTTCAGAACTCATATTCAAAATGCCCTTCCCCATAATATTATTAACTGCAAAAGGCATTATTGTAATATCATTATTTAAGTTATTCAAGAAAATATTTCTTGAAAGCACCTCTAAATTAAAGACTGAAGGCTCAAAAGCAAAAACCTGACAATTACGAGATTTTGCAGCATGTATTGAATACAACCCAATATTAGCACCAATATCCCAAAAAATTGAACCTTCTAAAAACGAATCAATCCAAAATAATGTTTCAGGTTCTTTCGAACTAAAGGTTTTAGCTCTATATCTACAAAGCTGATTGGGCGCCGAAAAATTATATTCTATACCATTCCTCTCTATCAAAATAGTTTTTTTACGAACATAGTTCACAAAATTTTCGCTAAAAAAAAACATTTTGTAAAGTGATTTTAAAATTATTTTAAATTTCATGATTTACTATTTTTAAATTGGTTATTAATTTCAGAACTCAAAAAGTTTACGATTCTTTCAGAAGATTTTACAGGTAAAAAACAATCTAAAAAGTCATTGTACATTTTAGAATAATTTGACTCTTTAGATAAGAGATCTATAAATTCGTTTATATTACTAAACTTATTGCAATAATCATCAATCCAGGTTTTCGATAATGATGAATCTGTAAAGTATACACTTTTAAAATATTCATCTTGTCTTTCAAAAGACTTTAAAAAAGAATTTGGTAAAAATAAAAAAGATGGTTTTTGTAAGGCAATTGTTTTAAGTATGGATGTGCTCAGAAAAGTAATTACAAAATCAACTTTTTTAGCTAAAATCTCTATGGATATATCTGAAATTTCAAAAAAACCAGAATTTGTAATTAATAAATCATCGAAATAATTTCGACAATCGTTAGGATGGTATTTCAATATTACTTTATAACCATTTAGGATTAAATCAGAAATAATTTTTTTGCTCTCTTCTATTATTTTAAAATCTTTATATATCGTATTATTTGAGTTTACCATTATAAACAAAATAATCATCTTATTTTGTTTACATCTGTATGATTCGGGTAATACAATATCATCTAAATAATCTACTTCAAGGCTCGGACAACCAAGAAATTTTACATTTGGATGAGCATTTGAGTTAAAAATTTCTTGATATTCAGTCTTTGAGCTCGTAAAAAAAAGATCAAATGGATAAATTATTTTCTGATACCAATGAGGCCATACTACCAATGGGGTCCCTATAAATAGTGCCTTGCTTAATCGAGCTTTGTTATAAAAACATGCCTCAAGTTTATCAATGGGTATACCAGGATAATTACTAGCTATAATAATGTCGTATCTATCACATATTTTTGAAATAGAATCAACATATATATTAAACATAAAAGTATTTAATATATACGCAAGTAATTGCAAAATTCTACGAATAATCGTATCTATATAAAAGCAACTAAACTGTTTATATAATTTATAAATTTTAACAAATGACTTAAAAGGATATAAATCATCCCTATAAATTATATTGTAATTTCTATATGTTGCAATTAATTCTAGTTTTTTTGTAAATACTGTCTCAAAACTATAAATATTCATTAAAAAAAAGGTAACAGGATAACCTTTATTTCTAAAACCCAAAGCTATTGGCATTTTCAAATCTAAATCAAGAGCAGTTCTGCTATTTGAAAAAATTAAAATTGATTTAATTGCCAAAATTAGAATTTATAAGTAAAAACATATTAACTATGAAGTACTTCATTTTCAATTATACTTCGAAAACGAACAATTGAATTATTATCTTGAAAATTATCAAATTCGTTAATAATATTTTTCCAATCTCCAAGATCTCGAAACTCATTAAAACCAAATCTAAATTGTTTAATTGCATAAACAATACTTTCTATTGAATCAAATTCAATCATTGATTTAGAATATAAGTTGTCAAAATTAGACTTTATTTTATCCTTATTTAATAAAACGCATCTCTTTCCTGAAATAGCCGCTTCTAGTCCTGCTGTGGCTCCATATTTATGAGATATACAAATATCCGAAATTAAAGCAGCCTCAGTCGGCAAAATATCATTCCTTGTGTACATAAGTCCTTCATTAAGCTCAATGTACCTACCTGTAGCAAGAGCCAATTTAAACAGATGATTATTCGAATACCAATTTGAAGGAGAATATTTTGTAAACTGAGACTTAACAACTAGACCAAAAGTTTTGTCATCTAGTATAAGATTGATTAAAACTAGTAATTCAGATAAATGTTCTTCATGTTTTACGTGACCCCATTTATTATTGTCAACTCGTTCATCAAAATAACATATTGTAAATTTAACTCCTTTATTTTGTAACTTACAGCGATATAATTCTACTCTTGAAACAATAATATTTTTAACGTAACTAAATAGATACCCTGTAGATATATATTGTTTTGAATTTATGTTGCCATAGTTAAAAATAGGCTTATATAAATCAGAAAATAACAAAAACTTATCTACTTTAATTGTCATTAAAGTAGAATAAAAGGGCAGATTAGAGTATTGATAAGAAATAGTCTTAACACCCAATTTACCTGAAATTAGTGATGAAGCATCAGAATAAGGGTTATGAGGTTCCCCAATTAAAATAACCTTTACATTTAAACTATGAATTAAATTTTCTAAAAAATCAGCTCTATTATTCAAATCATTTAAAACAAATAATGAGTGCCTTTCATAACTATTATAAATAAATAAAAGCTTTAGTCTTGAAAGAGAAAATACTTTAATGATTTGTTTTAAAAATGCAATTATATATTTCTTTAAAGAAAAACCATATGGAATATCATAAACATTAAATTTCTTTAGTTCTCCAAAATCTAATGCTTTATCCATTATGCTCTTCCGATTCTTAGGTTTCCCAATTTTACTTAAAATAAATGTACGAAAACCAGGATTAATTTTTTCCCTGTCAACCCAATGAGGTTGACCTCTTAAGCTAAGATCTGAACGTAAGGTATCGGTTTGAAAAGTTAATACAGAAGGTAACCCATCATTAATTATACTATTTTCCTTTCTCCATTTTTTAAACTCTAGAAATCTTAACAAGATTGATCCAAGATCAGTATATAAAACACTTATTAATTGAAAAAAAGTGAAATCAAAACGTGAATAGTAATTAAAATTTATTTCAGTAAATTTTTTATTAATAAAAATAGTTTCAAATTTTAATGGTTTTTTTATGATTAAATGCGCTTTGCAATTTACCGTTAATGCCTCAACAACCATTGCTCTAAGTACCAGATAATACATTTCAGAATAAATTTGCTTTGAAAGAAATATTCTAAACACATCAATGTCATAGTTTGGCTTAAAAACACTAACGATTGATTTCGATTTTATTAAATTCTCAGTCGCATCGAAAGATAAAATAGATGATAGGCGAAGAGACGCAATTGTAATTGATTCTCCATCAAGACTTTTTAAGTTTCCAGCAAAAAAATTTACCTCATCAATTTTATACCCTAAAAAAATTAATATGAACTTTAAAAAACGTCTTTTAAATGTATCATTATTCTCAAGAGTAAGGATTCTCTTTTCATAATTGCTTATCAATAAATGATAACAGGAAGAAAATGAGAGCTCATCTAAAAACAATTGTTTATTCATCGTTTATTAAAAATAATCCGTCTAAAATATATAATTAATATCATCAAGATATATAAGGCTCGGATTGTTGAAAGAGAGAAAATGAATTTTATTATGTTTTGCAGCTTCATAATCGTTTATGGAATCCCCTATTAAAATACATTGTCCTATTTCAAAGTTATTGTGATTTAATATATTTGAAACTAATTCATTTTTTGGAGTTGGGGACCCATAAATGCCCTTAAAGTATATTGACAACAAAAGTTCATCACATAAAAACCTTAATTCGTTTTGATCTGAACCTGAGACTATATACATTTTAATTTTACCATAATACAATTTTACAAAATCGAGAGTCTGTTGAATTAACAATTCTCGATTCAATAATAATTCTCTCATAATTATAGAAAAGGAATCCGATAATTTTAAAATATCGTAATCTGAAATTTTTTCTCTTCTAATGTTTTCAAAAAAATGTCGAAATTTAACGTAACGTGATAATCCTCCATTTTCTCTATGAAAAGATAAAAGATCTTCGACCTCCTTTTTTGGAAAATCCTTTAAAACTTTTTGAAATCCTATATCACGAATCGAATTAGAGTCTAATAATACACCGTCAAAATCCCAAAATATAACTTTATACTTACTTAAGCTCATTATTTTCAATTATTTTCATAACTTCTTTTACATCATCAGCTGTATCAACTGCAATAGAATCTGTTGATAATTGAATCATTCTCACATCAAATCCTAATTCCATAAATCTTAATATTTCTATATCTTCAATACTTTCTAATAAAGTTTTTTCCTTTGCTCTACTATACCTAATTAAAGCTTCTTTGGGAAATGCATATATACAAATTTGACGCCAAGACTTAACGAATAAACTATTCTTGTTACCAGGAATTGGACTTCGTGACATATAGAGCAAACGACCATCTGGTCGAAATACAACTTTAGGTATAGAAATGCTATTGTAATGTTTTTCATTATCTATTGGCGCATAACCATTAATAATTTCTCCATTATATTTTTTGATATTTTCTACAACTTTAAGAATATCAGCCGGATTTATTAGAGGTTCATCCCCTTGCACATTGATATAATAATCCGCCTCATTAAATAGTGAAAATTCAGCCACTCGATCCGTGCCAGTCAAGCAATCACTTGATGTCATCACAACTTGAATATTTAGATTTTCACAATGTTTATAAATTTGCTCATCGTCAGTTGCAACAAATATAAATTTAGAGTCAACTGCTTTGGCACATTTATCATAAGTCCTTTGGATCATTGATTTTCCCAAAAAATCAATTAAAGGCTTTCCCGGCAATCTTGATGATTGAAACCTAGCAGGTATTACTAATAAAATTTTCATATTAAATTAATGAATAAACTGATTGAAGTTCCAAAATTTTATATTTTGTTGGTGTAATACTCACAGTCCTTATATCGAATTTATTTAAAGCGTTAAATAAGTATTCATTTTCAAAAATCAAATCTTGCTCTTTTTCTCCAATCAAATCACCCGCATAACCGTCATAACCAGCAAGATAGATATTTGTTACACCAATAGATTTCGCCGTCTGTAATGCTAATGCAGTATGTGAATCTTGAAATTTTTCAGTGAAATCTACTGTTCTTAATTCAAAAATGTTTTCAGAAATCATACTAGGAACATACGTTCCCATAATACGCGGAAAAGGTGGCAGGATAAACTTTGAATGAGCTAATTTTAGGAACTTAAAAGATTTTTCTAACCTATGCCCTTCATTCCCAACTAAACAAAAGTATTGTTTATTTGATATTTCGTTAAACTGTACTGCATTTTTTGAACTAGCATGGATTACAATCATTTCAGGGTTTAAATTAATCAAACTTCGAATTGCACTAATATGATTAATTATTGAAGATCCACCTCCAATAATTAAAGCTTTATCACATTTTATTTCATAAGAAAAATCAATAATTGGTAGTTTTTTATTATCTAGAATATCGTTGGATATGTTTGAGAGAGCTCTAATTATGCTATTAAAAGAATAATACCGCTTGCCAACCCATTCCATAACATCCTTTTGAGGTAGCGAATTAGCTCCAGAAACCATATACGGCAGATTTGTGCCCCATTCATGCTTTTTTTGCAATTCAAAAAATTCCTCCACTATAAAACTAAGAGCATTGAAATTTAGATTCATATTTAACTTTCCTCGAGCATTTAATGCAGTTAACAAAAGCTCGGTTTTTAAATTCCCTGCACCTCTACCCATTCCCGTAATTGTAGAATCCACCATATCAACACCACAATCTATTGCAGTTAGAGAATTTATTAATCCAAGTTCTAAGTTATTATGACCGTGAAATCCGACCTTGACGTTAGTTTTTGATTTGACTATTTCCAATATTTTCCTAACATCTTCTGGATATACACTTCCATAAGAATCAACAATACTAAAATAATCAACTTTGCCATCTAATTTAGTGAATTGATCAAACAATCCTTCGTGATTAACCCATGTAGACATATACATTAAATTAAATCCAACTTCGAATCCCATATTTTTTATATTCTCAGCAAGTATTAATCCTCGACCAAAATTTACAGGGTCAACGGCAATTCGAATCATATCTATCATCCCAATACATGGATTTAATAATCGATTTAAATCTGAATGAATTACGTCCTTTTCGTTTAGCATAATTGCAATTTTTTTTATGCAATTTTTTTTAACATTTTCTAAAACATATTCAGGACAATAAAAAAACTCGCCAAGATAATTGGACATAGTTTTGGAACGATAGCCAATTTCTATGTATTCAATTGGTAATTGATTAATAGATTCAAAATATGATTTGACCAACTTAGAATCAAAATCCCAATTTGTATAATACCCACCATCACGAAGTGTGCAATCTAGAATTTTCATAAATAAAAATTAAATTAAATAAAAATTACTTAAATAATAAAATAGTATAATCGATTTAGCGAGTTATAAATAAAGTATTGAGAGCTTGTCTTTATAATTATAAATTAATATAAGCCTATTAAAGAATGCATTGCAAGAACGCCTAAATCCTCCCTTTCTTTTGAAAATAACTCTACACCTTTAGTGTACTCTAAAATTAAGTGATCGACATAATTCATATTTATAAATGTTTTATCAAGTTGATTGATAAAATTTCCATTATTTAACGAATCAATTAATAAGGGCTTAAATGATGACGCAAATAAAATTTCTCCCAATAAAGAAAAATTTGGAATTACATCATAAGTATAAGAGTGTGGACCCGTTTGTAAATGCATTGGGTAATCAATTTTATTTTTTAACATCCATTTCAATGGATATTTAGTATTATTCAAATCAAGTCCTCGGCCCCAATTTTCTGGCATTGAAGATAAAAAATCGATCAATCCTTTATCATGAAAAGGTAGGGCGCATTTAAACCCATGATAGTCAGCGGTATATTCAATAGTTGATACGGTTGAACCTTGCCAGTGAAATGTATTATATAAATGTAAATATGTTGCATAAAGGTTTTCTTCCGTTAAACTTTCAGCGAAATTATTCAAATAACATTTTTCTGATATATCTAGGTATGATTTTTGCCCTAAACTAGACAATAAATTAGAATTTTTAATGGAAAAGAAAGGAAGCCTACCAGATCTAAGAAAAAACGACGATAAAAACTGTTTGTTGATATCAATTTTATCTTTACATATATCATCTATTACAACATTTCTATTTAAATTTTTAAATAAATTCCAAACTGGATCTATATTTTCACTTCCTTTTAAGACTTCATTGTAAAATGTTGGGCCATGCAAATAAGATAACATCTTGTCACTGTATTCCCTAAAATCAAAGGAGGATGGATGGAAAATTGTAGCATACTGAGAAAATCCTAAATTATGAGCACCGTCACTCATCTCCCCTGCGAATACCACTTCATCTCCATTAGAAGTTTTTGCAATCTCTTCAGCAAGAAGCCAGTGATTAAAACCAGTCATATTTGCAAAATTTTGACTTTTAAAAAGCCCTTTTAATTCAATAAGTACCTTTTCAGCATTTTTTCTGTAATCAAATTCAACTATATCTAACTTAACATCAAAATACCTGGCTATAGATATTGCTCGATCAATTTCAAATTGATTAATAACACCACTTCTATCTGAATATTGCATCCTTCCAATTACGCATCTAGTTTTTTTATTACCAAATAGGTGAACTAAAGCTGCAAGAATGGAGGTTGAATCCCAACCAGAAGAAAGATATACAATATTGCCATTCACAGAAGCTCGAGATCTTATTGCCTCTAGAAAAATATCTGAATATTCATGTAATTTACTTTCATCATAATTTTGTGCATTTCTTAACTTAACATCACGATTTAAAATCTCAACATTATTATTAGAAATTTTTATACCTTCATATGTGCCCAACCTTTTAACATCAGAATACAATGTATGTTTCTTTGCTGGCCTAGAACCATAAACAGTTAATGAATGTGCGACACCAACATTATCTAATTTATATCTTGTTAAATTAGTTTGAAAAAACTCAAGTGAAGAACATAAAATAAAGGTGTCATCTAAAAACTGGTAGTAAACTTCTAATCTGCCAAAATTATCAGTCCAAATTTCTACATTACTACTTTCAGAAATTCTAAAAATAACAAATCGCCCCTCTAATTCATCTAATCGATTTGGGTTTTTAATAATATCGATGATTTGTAATAAATCATTGACTGAATTAATAATACCATTTATATCCCTGTAACCAACCAAATTGCCAATTAGAATAAATTTCTCATTGTTATGATTTAAAATATAAGTTGTTTCAGAACTTTCTATTAAAAGATTCTCTGAAAGGTATTGTTCAGTCATATTAAAATGACTTTTAAACACAGATTTACCAAATACGATTCTAAAATTTACCATAAATAATTTTTTTTAACAAATTAGTTGAAACAATTTTATAATTAAAACCTAAGAGAATATAAACTGAAAATACTAAAACTTTAATGGCTGCTAAATAATGATAACTTATACCAACTAAGTCACCGGCAATTAGAATAGTACCCCCTAAAAAAAACGTAAAATAGAAGGATATAATTTTTTCTGTTTCCCAATAAATTTTGTATGCTTTTTGTGAGTAGAAAAAATACAAACATCCAGTAATTATCCCTGAAATAAACGTTCCTAAAGCAGCTCCTATAATAAGGAATTTATAAGCTAATATATATGTAAATACAAACCCAATACCTACAGTCATAATACTTATAATCGTTATTACATATGCTTTTTTCTTGTACATTAATTGAGGAATTTTCCCGAAAAATAAAATACTTGTATACATTCCTAAAATAACTACTAAATTAGCAGCAGGGTGAAATTCATTTGGTGTTAGCATCCAAAGTACTTCATATGAAACAAAAGCAATTACCATGCAAATAAAAACTGAAATATAGATGTATGGTGTTAATAGTATACCAATTAATATCCCTCCTTTTTTTTCATCTTTATTTTCAAACATTAATTTATAAGTTTTGGGAGAATAGATATTTTCAATAGAAGTTAGAAATGTAAATGATAAATTAGAAAATCTATTTGCTATACTTATTAGCCCAACACCATTTGTAGAATTAAAAATATTTAATATTATTTTATCAATTGATTTTCCAAGAATACCTACAAAAATTTTCGGAGTTAAAGGCAAGCTAATTTTCATTGATTTTAACAACATTTTATAGTCGAACTTATAACTTTCTATTTTTAAGAAATTATACGTTAAGAAAATGAGTACTGCACTTCCAGAAATTAATTGACTATATATTAATCCAATAACCCCGACACGCAAGTAATAAACAAAAAAAACAGATAATAGCAATGTTAAAACCGTATCGTCAATTGAATATTTTAAAAAACTAGTGCTATTTAAATTATTTTTAAAATAGATTAAATAGTAATTTTTAATGCTAGAAATTCCGATGGCGAAATACGAAAACAATAATAATAGGCCATAGTTTTTACTTCCAAACAAATGAAATGAAACTATATTTCTAGAAAAGAAAAAAATAATTGAAAAAAAAATAAAAGAAACCCATATATAAGTTAAAATAGAATAAATTAATTCAGCTGATTTTTCATTTAACTTTTCTTCGAAAAAATTTCTTTCATAAGAAATTGGTAACCCAAAGTTTATTATTCCAAAAATTATTCCCGAAAAAACTTGAGCTAATGCTAAAATTCCATAATCCGTCGCACTTATAAATTTAGTAAATATCGGTAAAACGATAAATTGACCAAGCCCACCTATCAAAGAAGAAAAACTATATTTAAAAAAATGCTTTATATTACTCATTTTTATTTTTTGAAATAACAGAATGTTTATCGAAGAGACTTCTATTTATCAAAAATCAATTCCCAAGTAAGTGGTGTACCTTTCAATACATCTCGATTCAATGTGAGCCCAATAACTTGATCAAAATATTTAGGTGGTAAACCTAATCCTGGCCTAACGCATCGTACATTTTCTGGACTCAAAGTTTCACCTCGTTTAACATTTGACGAAATATATAAAGATCTACGAAATACTAATGATTTTTTTTCTGCATCAGTAGCACCATAACGAACTACCCCTAATGCCTGCCAAGCGCGCTCTGTTTCTGTAACCAATGCTTGCATCTCTGACGGCTCCAGCGAAAAAGCACTATCCACACCACCATCTGCTCTGCTCAAAGTGAAATGTTTTTCAACGATTGTAGCTCCGAGTGTTACGGCTGCAACAGAAACTCCAGTACCCATGGTGTGGTCTGAAAGTCCTATTTGACAATTAAATAATTCCCGCATGTGTGGAATTGTAGATATGTTACTATTTTCTGGTAATGCAGGATAAGTACTTGTACATTTTAACAAAACCAAATTTTTACAACCAGCTTCTCTAGCAGCAGTAATAGCTTCATGCAATTCTGCTATAGTTGCCATACCAGTAGATATTATCAAAGGCTTACCTGTAGCAGCTACCTTGCGAATTAATGGAAGATGAATGTTTTCAAAAGAAGCTATTTTATAAGCAGGAACATTTAAATCCTCCAAAAAATCTACAGCAGTTTCATCAAATGGACTACTGAAACAAACCATTCCAAGTTCTTTTGCTCTTTTCATGATTGGAGCATGCCATTCCCAAGGAGTATAGGCTTCGCCATAAAGCTTATGCAGACTTTTGCCATTCCACAAACTATTTTGATCCTGTATTTTGAACTCATTCTCATGAACATCCAATGTAATAGTATCGGCGGTGTATGTTTGGAGTTTTATAGCCTGAGCACCAGTCTTAGCAGCGGCTTCAACTATGGCCAATGCCCTATCCAATGATTGATTATGATTACCACTCATTTCTGCAATGATAAATGGACGAACGTTATTCCCTATTTCAAAGGGTCCTATGTTAAAATTATTAATCGACATATTCTGAAAATCCTTTATAAAATTTATTAATTGAATGGTTAAGTTGAAATGAATCTAGTGGAATATTCAATTTATCTTGAATACTCCAAATAACATCTTCGTATCCCATCATGTGACGAAATAGAACGGTACTTGAAAAACGTGGATTGATTTCGAAAATCACAGGAATATCATTTATCAAGCGAAGTTGAACATTAATTGAACCTCGCAAATCGAGCAAAACTGCTAGTTCATGCAATAACTCACTGATCTTGGGATGTTCTTCTCGTGATCCAAACCCAGAAAAGCCGCCCATCAATTTTCTTTTTAAAATAACATCTCTAATCTCTCCAGATATGGAACGGAACAATCCACATGTGAATTCACCACCTTGATCTATTAAAAACTCCTGCGCTATGAAATCAGGATAAATCTTCTGATAAAATCTCAATTCATCTTGATTATTGACAATATGAATTGACTTACTGCCTGATCCATCTCTGCTTTTGATCAAAACTGGATATTTATCTTTGTGATAATCTGATATTAGAAAAGTTTCAGGAAAAGGAAGTTCATAGTGTGCAAGAAAATCTGATGTCATTTTTTTATCAAATCCCACGTTTAGAGCCTGCTGGTTTGCCATAATAACTGGTCTGCCAAAAAAATCATCTTGGTATTGATGTTTTTCCATTTGCCTCAACTCAGGTTCTGAAATTGGAATTACAATATCGATTTCATTCTTCTTAATAAGATCCAATACTTCAAACTGATAACTATCTGCATAACAACGAGGCACAATATGACATTCATCAAAAATAAATTTACCCGCGTGGTCTTTATGCAAATCGGCACCAATTACCAAGCTAAATAGTTCAGGCTTGGATTTCAAAATCTTACCAATACTTTGGCCAATATCTCCACCACAACCTGTAATAAGCACCCTCAACTTATTCTTCATTTACACCTCTTTTTAGAATTTTACTTAAATAGTCAATATCTGGATCGTATTTATCAACTAATCTCAACAAAGATTGAGTATCATAATACGTCGATTGTAAGTCCAATATGCCTCGATTTAAATCCACCAAACACCAAGAGGCCAAACCACCAGTTATCCGAGATTGACCTACAGACCCAACATTTACTAATTTACCATGTCCAAGCTTAGCGATAAACGGACAATGAGAATGTCCTACAAAAATATAATCAATCTCAATGTCACATTTGGATAAAATCTCCTTACTCGCATCTGGATATAAATAAAAATTTGGATCAAACGGTGAACCATGAAAGCAACCAATTGAAAAATCATTTATAGTTTCCAGATGAGAATCTGGTAATTTTCGAACTTGATCCAATTCTGAAGCGGTGAACTGTTTCAAAGCGAGTTTATGCCCACTTCCATATTTTTGTCTTAAGATTTCTGCATCTAAAATACCATCCACACATTCAAAAAGCATATGTTCATGATTTCCAAGAATCATTGTGGCATTCAATTCATTTAGCCTATCAAAAACATCTTTGGAATGGTAGTAATAGCCGGTGAAATCACCTAAAAATATAATTCGATCAACTCCTATTTGTTCAATTTTCTTAAGAACGGCTTCTAAAGCAAAAATATTTCCATGAACATCAGATAAAACAGCTATTTTCAAAAATAAATTTTTAAAAGTTCTCTATTAAGACATGATTCAAAACTATTTTTAAAAGGAAACAGTGTTTGATATTTAGTACTGTCAATTTTGAAATCATACATATTTGTAAAGGGCGTGTTTGTTATATCAATTCCTTCACTAATTAATAAATTAAGCTTATAAAGATGAAAATCACAAATTATAGAAATAAAATCGTATTCTGAAATTGGATTAAAGCTTACATTGTAAATACCAGTCAAGTCTTCATTTACAAAATTTAAAATCGCATGTGCTGCTTCGATAGAGAAAATATAATTTGATTTGCTATGAATATTACGAGGATTTATTGATTTCTCTTCTTTGATTAAAGATGAATAAAAAATAGTCCTTTGAGTATAATCATTTGCGCCTAAAATAATCGGAAAACGTAAAATAACTAATTTATCATTATAATAATTATTAACAGAATAACTCTCCATGTCTCTTTTCCCGTTAGAATAAGATATGTCAGGCCTATCTAAACCAAATAACTTATGCTTACTAGGAAAAAAATCATTTTCGTTAAATAAAGAGTCTTTCTCTATCTGTAAAGGGTTATCATAAATATAAGTTGTTGATATAAGAATTAATTTAGGCAGCTTTATTTGAAACCTTAGTGCATTCAATAATTTTTCAGAATCAGGTAAAGAAAAATTAATAAAATCAATAACTACATCAAATTGTATATTTTTAAATAAATTATCTAAATCACTCTGATTTTTCCTATCGATATTAATAAAGTTTTGAGTAGATATTTCATTTCTAGAAGCCACAAATAACTTAATATTTTCTTCATTCAGAATCTTGATTAGCTCAAGTCCTAAATATCTTGTTCCACCTAAAACTAGAATATTTTTCAAAATACTAATTTATTCTAAGCGCTTTGCTTTGAATGAATAACCACTTTCCCTTTTTCATTTTTTTGAATATTTTTCAAATTTTTATCTAAATTAAATCCTGAAGTTTCTAATACCTTAAAAAGATCAGGCCTTAGATCAAAAGCATAGGTATATATTTTGATTAATTTTAAATCATTAAATGCTACCCGCTCTATTAAGTCAAGATAAATGAGCCATATTTCTTCAAAACTGTCTTTTTCTAATTTAGTGTCCATTATAAAAGAGATTTCGGCATTTTTGTCTGGCCAATTAATATGAACTAACCCACCATAACCGATACAAATATCATTTTTTAAAAAAGAAAATAAAATTTGATTTGGTTGGTCTTCATCAAATATTTTAGAAACTATATTTGAGAAATAATTTTCTTGGTCTTCAACTGTTAAAGGATACTTTTGACGTAAATGATAGAGCTGTTCATTACGCCATAACATAATTGTAAAGCGATCTTGAAACCTAATGGGTACTATTTTATATTCTCTTGAAATAAATTCTTGAGTATTTAAACATTTATAAATATTCATTGTTTGAATGAAGATTATAAAAGTTTTCTAAATACAGGCTTAGCAGCTTCGCCAACCAGAATGTTTTCCACACCAGCTTTCTCAGCTTCTTGGAGAACCAAAACAGTTTGAGAAAATGCTTCTACAAAATACGCGACATCATCTAAGGAATGACTATAGCATGGCGAAAATGCTCCTTGAAACAAAACCCCTCTTTTAATCATTTCTTGCATTGCGAGAGTTCGCATAACTGGACTAGCTAGTCCTTGACTATCTTTAAAATTAAATGCAACAAGCCAGTTGCAAGGAATAACATTAACCAAGTTGCTCGAACAAGTTGCAGCAATAGCTTCTTGACATCCTTTAATCAACGCATCACCAATTTTGTGATTATGATTTATTACATTCTGTTGTTGAAATATGTCAATTGTGGCATTTGCGGCTGCCATAGCATGAGTCTCACCTCCATGAGTCGTAGAGATCAGAAACACCTTTTCCTCTCCGCTGTTGTTAATGCCTCCTAGCTCCATTATTTCTTTTGTACCAGTGAGAGCACAAAATGAAAATCCATTTGCAATTCCTTTACCCCAAGTAGCCATATCTGGTTTTAGATCGTATTTAGTCATAGATCCAGGAAAAGACGATTTGAAGCCACTCACCATTTCATCTATGATGAAAAGCGCGCCTTCTTGATGAGCAAGTTCAATTGCTTCCTTCAAAAATACGGCAGGACTTTGTGAACAATTGCAACCGTTTCCGCAAGGACTTTTCTCAGGCTCAGTAATCACACAAGCAATTTGGCCAGGATAGCGTTCAAATAGTTGTTTCAAAGAATTGATATCACAAGATTTGAAAGGAACAGAAAGGTCTGAAAACTCATTTGGGACACCCTTATTACATGTCGTAGTTCCAATAAACCAATCATCGTAAGAATAAAACGGATGATCTCCTGGAAATGCTACGAGTTTTCTTCCAGTAAATGCTCTTGCTAATTTTACTGCAGCCGTAGTTACAATAGAACCATTTTTTGCAAATTTAATCATGTCATGTTGTGGTAGAAGTGACAAAAACTTTTCTGCCGTTTCTTTTTCCAACACAGATGGCCTTTGGAAATTAACCCCCTTTTCTAATTCTTCTTTTACTGCATTTAAAACTGGTTTATAAGCATGGCCTAAGCTTACACTTGTTAATCCCATAGAACAGTCTAAATACATATTACCATCTATATCCCAAACATAGGCACCCTTCCCATGGCTAATTGCCGCTGGAGAAAGTAATGGGAACTGATCATCTCCTTTAGAGTAAGTGTGAGCCCCGCCTGGGATTAACTTATGAATTGAATCTCTGTATAGATTTGATTTTGAAAAATCAGTTATTGTCCTCAAATTTCGCTTTATCATATTATTAGTTACAATTTTTCAAAATAATTTTGAACCAAAGGGTTTTCATGATTGAATATTGCCATTCTATAAGCTTCACAGAATTTCCCAGCATATATTCCATGCATTTGATATATTCCTTCTATCTGAAATCCTAATAACTCATACAATTTCACTGCGGCAACATTATCTTTAATTACACCTAAGGTTATCTTTCTCAAACCAACTGTTTGAAAACAATATTCAATAACAGCCTTTGACGCTTCCTTTGCATAACCCTTACCCCAATTATTTTTATCTCCCATCAGAATTCCATATTCCCCTATTTCATTTCTTTGATTAATTGGGTCTATTTTTATGTTTCCAATGTGCGAATTCGTTTCTTTAACGATTATTGCCCAAAATAAAATAGGGTTTTTTGTATACTTGGTTAAATAATCTGATAGTCCTTCCAAAGTATAATTTCCCCCTGTGTCCAAGTATTGATATACTTCTATATCATTCAGCCAATTAACATATTCTGTGGAGCAAAACTTAATACTTATAGGTTCAAGTATCAATCTTTCTGTTTCTAGGCAATGAATATTAAGATTATTCAAATTAATTTACTTATTCATGGTTGAATATCCTGCTTCGGTAAATGGGGAAATTAATTCTTTATAATTGGGAGATAAATCTAAAAATTTCACCACCTCAAATAAAGGAATTTTGGGTGCATAGTCTTTGAAATGGCAATATACAGCCCGACAAACCACCAAATCTTCTGGATTATCTACAGTTAGGCGTAAATCCTTTCTAATTAGTTCTTTAGGAGGCAACACTTTCTCTATGTTGAAATCCCCTTTATTTTCTCTGATAAATAAACTGCACAGTTCTGATCGATGACGATCGACACCCAATTCATGCGACTTTTTTAATGCTTCTAAGGAAATTATTTCGAATCCGCAGCCATCAATAATTTCATCCATAAATAAAGCATCCAATTCAGAATCAATATAATGTTGCCATAAACTATTTACTTCATCAAAATACATAAAAGGGGATTCACTTGTGACGCGTAAAATATCCGTAGCCTCAGCTATTTCCCCACAAGAAATCAAACGCGATAAAACATCTTTTTCATCACCAAAAATAAATTTTATGTCATTTAGTTTTGCGTATTCTTCAAAAGCTAAATTGTCATTCCCCCATGAAATTCCTAAAACTATTTCTTCCACAATATTTAAACTTTTTATACATGCTATTATATTGTCAAGAATTGTAATTTTTTTTATAACATCTAGATTTTGTAATGGCTTACCATACAACCTTGATCCATTATTGCGGCAAGCTATAGCCGCGACTAATTTTCTTGAAGACTTTTTCAATATTTTAAAATTCTACTGGGCTATTTGAAGAAATTCGTTTGGTGGCAATTTTACCTTCTACTTCGCTTATTTCAGTTAGAGCCTGAGTAGAAGATGTACGCTTCAATGCTAAATTATCGGAACTAATAACATTGCCTTGGCAAATTGGATCAATTGTCACAACATGTCTTCTAATCATTTTTCTATACCCGAATTCGCTTTCTGACATACCAAAATCAGCGTCATTGTTAACAAATCCTATAGCTGTGCTACAATTGTGAATAAAATTTACATATTCCAAAAATTCATCGGGATTTAGCGCTGATTCATGGTCTTCCATTTTCATGTTTTTTGCCAAAGTCAAATGTTTTTCCAAAACCTCTGCTCCAAAACCAATAGCCATTGCTCCAAGTCCAAGGTGAATATTAGTTTCGGGATTAACATGATCAGCAAACCCAATCTTTAAAGAAGCATGAGACTTAGAAAAGATATCTCTTGCTAATTTAATTCGATTAATATGATTATCAGAATTAGCCGTCGGATAAGACTGAAATCCGAATAATAAAATTACTTCCTTATTCTTCAAAATATCAAGTGCAACTAGTATTTCATTTTGAAACGCACCACCAGCACCAAGTATAACTTGCTGTATCTTGGTATTTGCAACCATATTAAGTAACCTTTTGTTGGCAATATCAGTCCCATGAATTTTTACTGCCTCTACCCCTATTTTTTCAGCTAATTGAATGCTTTTTTCTCCAAAGATATCTAAATGTAAGGCTAAATTATTTTCAATTGCTAAATTTGAAATTTTTTCCCAAACTTCTTCTGGCATCTCCAATGACTTGAATAAATTATAATATTTATAGTCAGGAGTTGCTAATTCGTCCGCATATACTAATTGAAATTTTACTGCATCGGCTCCAGAAGCAGCTGCAGCTTTGACGAACAATTCAGAATAAATTGAATTCCCTTCAAATCCTTGAGCGATTTCAGCAATTATTTTTATTTTATTATTTTTCATATTTAATTCAACTAATTCCAATTTAATGGATTTAATAAATCTAATTCAGTCACTTCAATCGAAAGCAATTCGCTTATTACATCTTTCGAAAAAGATTTTTTTTGGCTGATATATATATTTTCAGCTAATTGAGAAACATTATCAATCCCTATAACCACTTTATTGATTAATGGATTACATAAAACAAATCCTAAACATAATTCACTTATTGAAAGATTATTTTGATTTGCAATATCTTGTAATTTTATCAAACTAGGCTTCAATAGTTTAAAATGACTAGAAAGCCTTTCCGGATTCATTTGCAGCAAACCTTGCAAATAAACTGATCTAGTATGAATTTCTACGCCTAATGAAACTAATTCTGACATGTGTGGAGCAAATCTTTGATCAAAAATATTATAAGGAAACTGTATTAAATCAGGAATCATGTTTTGAGTTAATAAAGACTCAAGTTGATTTACAGAGTATATAGAATAGCCTATTTTTTTTACAAGTCCATGATTTTTTGCTTCTTTTAAGCTATGCCACCATTCGGGATTTTTAATTAATAGATCTCCATCATGCGCAATGTACCCATATAAGCATTGTTTATTTAACTTACTCAGGCTTTCTCTTAACTCTTTATGCAATGGATATGGTGTTTCAAGTTTTTTAAACTTCGTTATAACTTGGAAATCATAACTAGAAAATTTTCCAAGTCTCTCTTCTGCATTTCCATATCCCTGAGCGGAATCTAAAATTTCTATTCCAGCTTTTTTTGCTAATGTAAATATTGATTCTAAGTCTAATTCTGTTGGTATACCTGATTTGTTATTTATTCCATATTGCAAACCAAACTGAACTGTCCCTAATGCTAATTTTACCATTATTACTTAAAAAATATTTTGATGTCCTATTGGTTTTTTAATCGCATCTGCTACAAATTGCTGATCGCTTTCCGTCAAAGTTGCAAACATAGGAATACTAATTGCCTCTGAATAATAAGATTCAGCATTGGGAAAATCTTGCTTTTCAAAGCCTTTTGCTTCGTAATAAGGATGTCTATATACTGGAATATAATGCAGGTTAACTAAAATCCCTGCATTTCTGAGTTTTTCAAACAATTGCAGATGTGTAATTCCTTTCGTGTTTTTTTTAACTCTAATTATATATAAATGTAAGCCAGAGTATGTATCTGGATGCTGCCAAGGTAACTCTATCCAATCTTCATTTAATAATTCATTATATCGTTTTGCAATTGAATGTCTGACTGAAACAAAATCATCTAACCTATTCATTTGACTCAATCCCAAAGCAGCTTGGATATCTGTCATTCGGTAATTATACCCTAACTCTATTTGCTGATAATACCAAGGTCCATCAGGCAATTTAGTCATTTCACTTGGATGTCTCACAATTCCATGACTCCTCAAACGATTCAAAGAAATAGCTAGTTGGGGATCATTGGTCAAACACATGCCCCCTTCACCTGTCGTGATAATTTTTACGGGATGAAAACTAAAAACCGTAATGTCAGAATATTGACAACTTCCAATAGCCTTATTTTTATATTTTCCACCTATTGCATGAGAGGCATCTTCAATAATATGAAATTCATACTTTTGTCCTAAAGCATGAATTTTGTCCATCTCACATGATTGACCTGCAAGATGAACTGGGATAACTACTTTAGGTAAACGTCCAGCTTTCTCTGCTTTAACTAACTTTTCCTCTAGTGAAATTGCTGACATATTGTAAGAAACTGGATCAATATCAACAAAATCTACATCAGCTCCACAATACAAGGCACAATTAGCTGATGCCACAAAAGTTATAGGACTTGTCCAAACTAAATCCCCCTTACCCACTCCCAATGCTAAACATGCAATATGTAGTGCACTTGTTGCACTGTTTACAGCAAATGCATGTTTAGCTTCACAATAATCTGAAACAGCTTTTTCAAATGCCAGAACTACTGGACCTTGAGTTAGATAGTCTGATTTAAGAACATCAATAACGGCATTTATATCTTCTTGTGAGATGTCTTGGCGACCATATGGTATCATAATAACTGAATTTTTTTGGTTTTAGTTTCAAACTCTTGCTCGTGCAGCTTAGCAATGTGTTGTTTTACTGTACCTAGATTTTTACCTAATAAATTCTTAACTTTTTGATTAGATAAACTCATATCAAACGGCCTTCTAGCCAGACTTGAATTATCATTTATATTACATTTCTTGATATATGATTTATCTAAGCTGAACTCTTCTGCTATTAACATTCCAAAATCATATTTAGAGATTCTGTCATCACTTACAATATTAAAAATACCTTTTTCTTTTTTTTTCAATAATTCATGTACTATTTCTATCAAATTTTCTGCTAAAATTGGGGTATAATAAACATCATGAAACAAACTTATCAACTGTTTTTTTCTTAAAGATTCAATTATATAATCACTAAACGATTTTCTATATGATGTACCCCATGCATAAAAATTTGTGCGTATAATTAAAGCTTTTGGGTTAATTTCTCCAACAATTCTTTCCGCAAAGGCCTTTGTTTTTCCATAAATATTAATTGCTTGAGTAGGCTCTTCTTCTTTTATCATAGAAGCATTTCCTTCGAAAAGGTGGTCTGTAGAAATATGAACCAAAGAGATTCCTAGCTGTTTCGTGACTTTTGCAACCATTCTGGATAGCTCGACATTTATACGAAAGGCCAATTCTGGATTTGTTTCGCATCTCTCAACATTTGTTAATCCTGCGGTATGAATAAGAATTGAAGGCCGTATTTTCTGAAGTTGCTCTACTAAACTATTTTCAGACGTAAAATCTAAAAATAGCAAGTTTGCTCCTGATGGATTAATTGCCCTTTCATTTAAACCAAGATAAATCTCGTAGTCATTATGCTTCGAATAAAACCAATTGACGGCTAATAGGCCAGATCCTCCAGTAAGTAAAATTGAAGGCTTAAGAATCATTATATTTGGCCTATCTTAAATTTATTATTTTTTATCCAAATTTTTAGCTCCTCTACTGTCATCCAATCAGAATTATTATCAGAAGAATAAGTAAAATCATTTGGCACAGATTTGCCATCTTTTATTCGCAAAGGATCAGAGGACCAATTATGTATAGCAGGTAGAATTTTATAATGACTGTCATATTCAAAAGTGTGAGGAGCGTCCTCAATTCCAATCATTTGCTCATGTATTTTTTCCCCGGGACGAATTCCAATTATTTTTTGTTTTGCATCGGAATCTACGGCTTTGGCAATATCTCCAATTGTCATAGATGGAATTTTTTTTACGTAAATTTCACCTCCAAGCATATCTTCAAATGCTTTCCATACAAGCTTAACACCCTCTTCTAAAGTAATCATGAAACGAGTCATTCGTGGATCTGTAATGGGTAATTCACCTGTGCCCGCTAACTTACTAAAAAAGGGAATGACGGAACCCCTAGAACCCATAACATTTCCATATCTAACAACGGAAAAGGTAGTTTGCATCTCATTAACATTTGAATTTGCTGCGACAAATAATTTATCTGATGCTAACTTTGTTGCGCCATATAAATTTATTGGATTACTTGCTTTATCAGTTGATAATGCGACAACTTTTTTAATGCCACTTTCAATACAAGCATCAACTAAATTCATAGCTCCATTTATATTAGTTTTTATACACTCAAATGGGTTATATTCTGCGGTTGGAACAATTTTAGTTGCAGCTGCATGAACAACAAAATCAATCCCATCTAAACAACGAGATAATCTATCCTTATCTCTAACATCACCTATAACAAATTTAACCCTTGGGTCATTAACAAATTTTTGAGCCATTTCCCATTGTTTCATTTCATCTCTAGAATAAATGACAATTCTTTGGGGATTATATTTTTCTAAGGTCATCGGAACAAAAGTATTACCAAATGATCCTGTTCCACCCGTAATTAAAATGTTCGAATTTTTAAGCATAAATTATTCTATTTATAGGTAAATGATTGTTTTATAATTTAAAAGATGAAATATTCATATTTTGAAAATCTTCCCTGTCCCATTCAAAAATTTCCATGGATTCATCCAAAATCAAATGCAGAAATATTTGATGAATACATTCAACCATTCCATAAGTTTTCATAGGGACATAAATTGAATAATCAGCAAGTGATATTGATTTATTGTCTTTTTTTAGACCAGACAATGCTAAAGATCTTATCTGATTTTCTTTACAATAATTTAATACGCTAACAATATTAGGACTATTACCACTTGAACTAATAGTAATCACAAGGTCATCATTTGTAACTCCTTCGATTTTTAAGAATTCTAACATGGCGTTCTCGTAAGAGTAATCATTGGACAAGGCAGTTAATAAAGCACTGTCGCTTAGTGATCTAGATAAAATTTTGCCATTTTTAGAGAAATCTAATGCCATATGGTTTGCAAAAGCAGCACTTGCACCATTACCAAAAAAATAGATTTTACTTTTAGTTTCCCTAAGCTTTATAAGTGCATGTTTAATTGTTTCAAAAAACAATTCAGGTTCAGATACTTGCTGATTTGCATAGTATAAAGATTCTTCCAATCCCTGACTAATTGATTTAAAATAGTTAGAATAATATTTATTTACCATATGATTTTCCTTTGTTAATTTGAGAAATAATGCGCACAAAACTGCGCACACTTTAGCTATATTCCAACTTTTTCTGGTTACATATAATTAAGTATATAAAAAATGATTATTACGTTATTAATGATTTACGATTAACTGTAAATAAACAATATTAGTGTGGACCACACTAATCCAAATTCTTATCCCAACAACTTCATAAACACTCCCACATCCTTCAACATTTTCTCAGTAAACTCCAGGGGTTGGTATAAGGCAACTCGTATTTTTTTATCAATTAAGGTTTCTGCCTTTTCAATTAACTGATATAAATAACCCTTATCAACATCGCCAACTATTACCAAATCCACAAAGGGATTGTTTTTTCCTAATGCTAAATCTCCAGTTAGGTATACCTCATCTACATTTCCCAACTTATCCAACACATTTTCAATAATCTGATCCAAGCCAACATATTGCATAATCACCCCTCGCAAGGATTTAAACATGGGGTGTTTTGTATTTACTGCGTAATGTTTTGTTTTTGTGCTTTCATCATCGGTTTGCTCTTGTATGAGTTGCATGTCCGATAACTTATTTAATTCCAATCGCACTGTATTACTACTAACACCTAAGTCACGTTCCAAACCGCGCAAATACACGGTACTAGCGGGGTTGAGTAGTAATTTAGTGAGTAACTGCACTCTTATTTTACCAGTAAAAATTTTATCTAAGATCATTGGGGTAGATGAGATGTTCGGGAAAGTGTATTACGGCTTCGCCGTTCTGAGTCACATTTTAATCATGCAAACTCAATATTGTTAAACAAATATAGCGCAATATTGAGTAGTATTATTAATAATTATTGAGTAAAATTAAGAACAATTAATTTGCCTTAGAAATCTCTACCCCCCCCCCCGTCATATCCAATATCTTAGTTTGAAGGTTAGGGTCCAGGCGTTCAAAAATGCTATTGTTGCTGATAAACTCAGGAACCAGTTCCTTCATTTTCCCCACCAGTTCCATTTCATTGGAAATTTTAGAAGCCGAAGTCACTAATAAACTAAGGTCATTAAAGCTTTCATTAATACTGGCAAGTTCCACCTCCCTTACTTTAGCAATCAATATTTTATCATGGTAAGTAGCTAGGGTATTTTCAGCATCGTTTAATAATTCCTCATATAATTTTTCACCAGGGCGTAAACCACTGTATGTAATATTAATATCAATATTCGGAATCATACCATACAAACGAATCATTTTTTTAGCCAAGTCGGCAATAGCTACCGGCTGCCCCATATCAAAAACAAATATCTCACCGCCATTTCCCATACTACCAGCTTCTAATACCAATTGACAAGCTTCGGGGATGGTCATAAAGTAGCGCGTGATATTGGGGTGCGTTACCGTTAAGGGTCCACCTTTTTCAATTTGTTCCTTAAACCTATTAATTACCGATCCATTACTACCAAGTACATTCCCAAAACGGGTTGTAATAAATTTAGTGACAATATTTTTTTCACTCGATAATCCTTGCACATAAATTTCAGCCATACGTTTACTTGCACCCATTACATTCGTAGGGTTCACCGCTTTGTCGGTGCTGATCATTACAAACCTTTCAGCTTGGTATTTTACAGCAAGGTCTGAAACTATTTTAGTGCCTATCACATTATTTCGAACTGCTTCAGTTGGACACAATTCCATCATTGGCACATGCTTATAGGCTGCTGCATGATACACATAGTGTGGCTTAAAACTATCAAACAAGTTACCCATTCTTTTTTCGTTGGTGATATCCGCTAAAAACGAAACGCAGTTAACACGTGTGCCGCGCTCTTGTAATTCTAATTCAATATTATGTAATGGGGTTTCGGCCTGGTCGCACATAATAATCATTTCAGGTGCATAGGGAACTAATTGTCTAACAATTTCACTTCCGATAGAACCTGCTGCACCAGTAACTAATACACGCTTGCCTTTTATTTGGGATCGTATTTGATTGTTGTTAATTATAATAGGATCACGCTCTAATAAGTCCTCAATTTTAATAGTCTGTAATTGATTGCTGTTAAACTTACCCTCCGCCCATTTACTATAAGGAGGTACGCTTAACACTTTAATGTCATGGTCCAAACAAAAGTCCACCAATTCATTTTTACGTTTGGTCGTGATGGATAAGCTGGCAATAATTAATTCATCAATGGGATGTATCGCAACCAATTTTATAAACTCTTCAAGACGTATTACCTGAATACCATTTAAATTTTTCTTTGTTTTCTTTTTATCATCGTCAACAAAGGCAAGAATATTGATATTGGAAGCTCCGTTATTTTCGAGTACTCTTTGTGTTGCAACACCTGTATCTGCAGCGCCAAAAATAACGACGCTCTTTTTTTTCATCTTATAGTTTTTGGCATAAGCAAACAAAAACTTAACTAGTACGCGGTAACTTACTAAAATTAAAAAACTAAAACATGCATATACAATTACAACGGCCGAGCCTAAAGTAAATTCCTGACTATATCGGTAGGAAACATTATTTACAATAAATAAAAATGCTGCTGAAGCTACAATTGATACACTAATTCTAAATGCATCCTGTATACCAGTATACCTTACAATACCGGAATAGGTTTTAATGGAAGTAAATACCAGGGTATTAATAATAGTAACCAATACAAATGTATTAAAAACGGCTTCCCAACTTAAGCCTACCAATGTCATGTTCTGCTTTATAGTTATGGCTAAAAAAAGCGAGAATAGGGTACCCCCAATGTCTAATAAGAATATAATCCACCTAGGGACAATATTAAAATTTTTAAACATGATGTTTGTTTTTGGTTGAATCATACAACGGGGGGATTGTACTAATTATTTTTAAAGCCTAAAAAATAAGCTAATGAATTACGCGATCAATTTTTTATATAAACTCGAAAACACTAAATATAATACAGTTAAAAAGCCAGCTAAAAATCCACCTAATACCAATGATTTTAATTTGCCTACTTTTTCTTTTTCCAAAGGAAAGATAGGTTTATCAATCACTTGTATCAAAGGAGTTTCCTTGCGAAGTGCCATTTTTGACATTTCTAAATTTGTTACTAGGCTAGTAAGCATGGCAGTATTGGCTTGCACATCTACCTGCCTACGTGCACCTGGGCTTCGCTTTACATTCATAGCCATATTTAAATTAAATACATTATCAGCTGCGCTAGCTACACCTGTGATTGCACTATTTAGTTCCGCACGAATACTATCGGTCTGCTTTTGTAATATTTCAACATTCAAGCGCGCCTTTTTGCTTTTTATTTCAACATAGTATTCGGAAGTTTCAAAGGCCAATGTTTCACAAAATGCTTTAGCAAATTTTTCATTGATTGAATTTACTTCGATACTTAAGATGCTAATTTTTTTATCTTTTTGACTTACTACAACATCTGTTTTTACCAAACCCGTTGAAATATTTTTTAATATTGAATCCTGTTGTAGTGTAAATTTTTCGCGATCTGCATCAACAGGAAAATTAATACCCTTTAATGCCGGTTTATCCTCCCAACTCTTTTTCACTTCATTAAATTCCAAATAATAATCAGCCAAACTTAGTGTTTTGCCATTTACTGTAATGGGTGATAACAATGTTTTTTCAACCAATTTTCGGCTCTTCATTAACTCAATTAAATTAGAACCTGCAAATGCGCCACCCGCACTTGAACCTAAGTCAATACCGAGCGTACTGGCTAAACCTAAGGCGCCACTCAAACCTCCGCCACCACTTTTTTCTTCCTCCATGGCAAATGTAAGTGTCGCCTTATACGTTGGCTTTTGAAAATAAGCATAAGTAAATCCAATCAATCCACCAATGATACCAGCAAGTACTATTAACTTCCATTTAGTTAATAAAAACTGATACCACTCTTTTATTTTTAACACCAATTCCTTCAACGATATTTCGTCGTTATCAATTTGGGGTGTATTATTTTGATCAACCATAATTTTTTGTATTAAACTATTGGGGGGATAATTATTTTGCTAGCAATTGCAATGTTGCAAGTGAAGTGCCTATTTGTGCAAAGATGGTAACATATTGCAATATCGTTGTTATTGCATCTTTCCTTACTGCACCTTCAGGTAATACCACTTCCGATCCAGGTTCAATACGCGGATTAAATCTAAAAAATCCAAATGTTTTGGTTCGTTTTGATCTTCCATTGTAATACACTACATAAGCTTTATTGCGCCTTGCGTTTTCAGTGATACCGCCTGCTGAACTAATACATTCACTCATAGTGATGCCTTCGTGATAGCTAATAGTAACAGGGCGTAAAACAGCGCCTCGGATAGTTACTTTATTATCCAATTTAGGTATAACTATTTCATCCTTATCGGCCAATACCAAGTCATAATAACTGCCGGGATTTTTTAAAATTTGTTCAATATCTAAAGCAATGTTTTGAACATTGGTTGGCGATTCATTACTTAATCCAGCCTTCTTTAAGCTGTCTAATAATACTTGACTGATTGTATCTGCTTTTATACTTTCTCTTTTGATAAATGCCCCTTTTGAATATGCATCACCAATCAAACCGCCTGCGCGTTTTAATAAATCGCTCACTCTTTCCACCCTACTCACTAAACTATATTTACCTGCATATTGCACTTGACCAGTAATGGATACAATTTGATTTTCTGCAAAGCCTATCTTTTTTGTAATGCTTACCACATCATAAGGTTGTAAGATAATATCGCTATTGCCTGGGGAAAAATTTAAATTGGCGTCTAATTCAGTAGTAAGCAAAGTAGCAATTTCAGTGTTGTTTAATTTACCGTCTTGTTGTTTGTATAACCTTGCAACTTCCACTTTTTTATTGGCAGCAAATGTACTTCCACCTGCAAGGGTGATTAAATCCTTCACTGTCATACTATCTGCATAAGTAAACTTTCCTGGGTTATGCACTTCCCCAAATATTTTTACATTAAAACTATCACGCAAGTCCAATACCGAACTTACATACAACTCATCTTCTCTTTGTAAATATATATTTTCAGTTTTGTCGCCCGCTAATGCTTTATTTAAATCAATGTTCACCATTTCTTTAACCAAGTTGGGTTTTAATCTAAATAACTGTGCACCTCCTGTGTAAGCATCTTCCTTTAAACCATCTGCCTTTTTTATTAAATCCGATATGCGCATGCCTTCCACCAATTGATAAGTATCGGGTCTGTATACTGCGCCTGTAAGCTTTACCCTATTTTGATAACGATTTAATATTTTACTCACCACATATACATCACCTCCTTGGGGAGCATAGCTAGCAAATTCATCTTTCCCCAAATCCTTTACTAATAATTCACGGCCATTTTTTTGAATCACTTTTACATTGCTGGTATATGCTGCTTCATCAAAGCCACCCGCAAATGCCAAAATGTTTTGAAAATTTTCCTTGCCGGTTAATTCAAATATGCCTGGACGTTTTACTTGCCCGTTCAATTCAACGCGGTTTTCATAAGCAGGTATGCGAATTACATCATTATCCTTTAGACCGATATTATCCGTTTGATCCCCGTTAAGTATGAAATGATATAAATCCACTTTACGAATCACTTTGTTGTTGCGCACCAATTCAATATTACGGTAACTGCCTATTGGGGAAGGACCACCCGCTAATGACAAAGCACTAAACACCGTACTTAAGGAACTTAAGTCATAAGTGCCTGGTTTTTTTGCACCAATAATAGTCACATGTATAGTGCGAATATTGGATAAAGTCACTGATAATTTAGATTCACCTGTGCGTAAACTTACATAAGCCGTGCGCGCCATTTGTTGGCGTATTTTGTCGGTGGCAGCTTCAATGGTTAAGCCTGCTACTCGAATTACACCTACATTTTGAACGGTTACACTTCCTTCATAACTTACTCTTAGTTCAGTTGCAAATTCCTGTATGCCGTATAAAACCAGTTTTAAAATATCATTCGGGCCTACTTCGTAATTTAAGGGAGTAGCAATATTTGCATTAGAAGTAAGTGATCCAGCATTTTGAAATAGTTCGGATCCGAAAACTAATGAATTTGCAGCTACTTCGGCTTCCTTAAAACTACTCGCATTGCTTGTTGCGTTTCCTTCGCGATTTGATTGTACACTTTCTATTTTTGTTCCAATTGTATTTGTAGCATTATTTGTGGCACTTAACCTAGTGCGTAATTTTTCAAACTCAGCTGCGGGTAAGCCTTTGGCAGATGTCTGTGTTTTTATTTGCTCAATGCTTAATTCGGAACTTTGTAAGCGTTCCTTAATTTTACTAATGTCGCCTTCGCTTAACATTTCCACCTTAAATTGGCTTAAGTCCTTTTGGGTTAAAAAAGCTTGTGCTTTAACGGTTTGTGCCGTCACAGCAAATAATAGAACTAGGGTTAAATTGCGAAAAAAATGCTTGAATGTTGCTTTTGTTATCATTGTGATCTTGAAAATTTAAACGTTAAAGGGGGAGTTGTTTGATTTTTGTGCAAAGCTTCGCTATTCTTAGTCCCATTATAGATACAAAAAGGACTAATAAACAACTGTTTATATGTACAAAAAACAATTTTTAAGTGCCAATAAAACAAATTAAGTGGTACTTAAAAATAGGTTCGTATTTGTTTTAACAAGCAAAGCATATTAAAATTCATACCAATAAATTTAGGGGGGTGGATTTACTAGACAAAAGTACTCGAATAATTACTCAAAAAA